>JBAXWO010000229.1:0-4880 GCA_037128375.1 bacterium | reverse complement strand
ACCGGATCGGACGCACCGGTCGGGCCGGCGCCACCGGCGTGGCCTATACGTTTGCCTGTGAAAACGAGGCGTTTTCGATGCCCGAAATCGAGAAGTACATCGGGCGCACCCTGGATTACGAGAATCCGGAGCCGACGCTTCTGGTGAGGCCGCCGGCTTTAGGGGCGTACGAACAGCATCGGCGACCCGCGCCGGCCCGCTATATGGGAAGACCCTCAGGTCCCCGCCGGGGCGGCATGGGCGGTCGATCCCGGCCGCGCTGAACTCCATCGGCGCCGCGCCTCCTTGTTCCGGGCGGGACCCGCTTCCCCGCCGTCTGGTTTTTTTCCTGCCGCCCGGGGTCTCCGCAATTGCCGGTTGACCTGATTCGAGGCATCCCGTATTGTTCTGCACTAATTAATCATTATGTGCCATCTAAACCGTAGAGCGATGTTGCTTTTTGCCCTGGCCTGCGGGCTGGCGGCCGGTTCCGCCCGGGCCCAGTTAAAGGCAGGGGATATTGCCGTGGTGGCCTTCAATACCGATGGCGGCGACGAGTTTGCCTGGGTCGCGCTCCGCCGACTTCCCGCCCATACACAAGTCTGCTTCACGGACTCCTCGGTCAGCAACGGGGCTTTCCGCTGGACCGAGCATCTGGGGGACGCGGTGAAGCCGGGACCGCTGACCTGGACGTTCACGAATGCGTTGCCGGCGGGGACCGTGGTCACCTGGACGTCCAACGTTGTCTTCGAATGGAGTGTGGGAGAGCAGTCCGGTGGCCATCTGAATCTCTCCTACGATGGGGATCAGATATTTGTCTACAGCGGCGCGATCACCGAACGTGCAGGGGATCCCTCAGTTTGGCGGGGAGTCATGGACGCAGCGACCATGATCTTCGGTCTGAACTTCGCCAATGGAGGCTGGAACAATGTATCGGGGGGGAGTACGACAACCAGTTATGTGCCTCCGGGACTGTCCACCAACCTTGGGACCGCCGTGCATGTGGATGCGAAGGACAATGGGTACTACGTGGGACTCCGGACGGGGAAAGTGGATAAACTTCTCCAGGCGATTGCCGTTCCGGCCAACTGGACGACGGGCAACGATCCGTTCACCAGCAACCAGTGGCCGACCGCGTTTACGGTGCTGCCCGAGGCCTCGGGCACTGTGTTCACGTTTCACTGACTGCCGGGGCAAGTGCGCACGCGGGTCAGTCCCGCACTCCGATTCGCCGACAGAGGGCGCGGATCGGGCATTCGGCGCACTGGGGCTTCCGCGGCGTGCAGAGGGTTTGTCCGAACGCCACCAGGTAGCGGTTCCAGGTCTTCCAAAAGCGTTTAGGAAGAATCCGGCGGAGGGTCATTTCCGTCTCCAGGGGGGTCCGGGTCCTGACCAGCCCCAGTCGGTTGGAGATGCGGTGAACGTGGACATCCACGCAGATGCCCGGTTTGTCGAACGCTTCCGAGATCACCAGATTGGCTGTCTTCCGCCCGACGCCCGGCAGTTGCACCAGTTCCTCGATGGTGTCGGGGATACGCCCGCCAAACAGGGTTTGCACGGCTCCGGGCAGTTGTTTCAGCATGCGCGCCTTGGTGCGGTAGAACCCCACCGGGTAGATGAGTTCGGTAAGTGCGGGAAGGGATATCCGCTGCAGGTCGTCGAGGTCCCTGACTTCCTTGAATAAGCGTTCCGAGACAGTCGCTGTAGTCTGATCCTTGGTTCGCGCGCTCAGGATGGTGGCGACCAGAACGCGGAAAGGCGCGAGCGTCCGGACCGCCATGAATTCCGCTACCGGAGAAGGCTGGTTTTCGAAATGGATCCGGAGGCCCCGATGGAGGCGCGAGATCCGTGCGGCAGGGGTGACAGGGGCGTTCATGGGGGCATATAGGCGCAGAACGGCCAGCGCCGCAACAGAAAAATCCGCTCGACCGACCTCGGGCCGAGGTCGGCTACAGTAGCCCGCGTCGGCCCGACGCGGGGTCGGATCGGAAAGGCGAAGTAATAGGGGAAACGCAAGTCATGAGCGGAACACATAGAATGCGACACATGGACGTAAAACTTTTGACGGCGCTGTTAGGATTCATCGCACTGACCGTCCCGGCGGCCGAAGAAGGGGTCACTATGCCGCGGGCCCGGTACGTCATCGTCATCAGCGTTGACGGCATGGGGTCGGCGTATGTCAAGCCGCTGTTGGCTCCCGGCATCGACAATGAACTGACGACGTTCAAGCGGTTCCAGAAGGAAGGGTCCGGCACGCTCAATGCCCGTGACGATGCCGACTTTGCCATCACGCTTCCGAACCACATAGCCATGATGACCGGTCGCGGAAGCCTCGGCACGACGGGCCATCACTGGACCAACAACAGCGTCACTTCTTTCACCGACACGCTCGAAAGCAACGCAGGGTCGTACATTGCCAGCGGCTTCGACGTCGCTCATGACAACGGACTGCGCACGGGCATCTGGTCGGGCAAATCGAAATTCGTCCTGTTCCAGCGATCCTACAGCGCGACCAGCGGCGCTCCGGACCGTACCGGCCCCGATAACGGCCGGGATAAGATCGATGTCGACGAGGTCGTCTCCCATATTTCAGCCGCTGATCTAACCGCCGATTTCACCACCCGGATGGCGACCAACCCCTTCAACTTTGTTTTCTTCCACTATCAGGATCCGGACACGACGGGGCACAGCTCCGGTTGGTCGGCCAATCCAACGAGCGACTTCGCCACGACACTGAAAGAGGTGGACACCCAGATCGGAAAGATTCTCCAGATGGTGGCGGCCGATCCTGCTTTGCGGGATAAAACCGCGGTCATCCTGACCGCCGACCATGGCGGCCACGGGCATACCCATGGCGACACGGACAATCCCCTGGATTACACGATCCCGTTCTACGTCTGGGGAGCGGGAGTGGCGGCGGGCGGCGATCTGTATACCTTGAACCCCACCAACCGCAAGGCCCCGGGCCCGGCGTCCAATCCGCCCTACACAGGTGTGCAGCCCATACGCAACGGCGAGGCGGCCAACCTCGCGCTCGATCTGCTGGGCCTGGGACCGGTTCCGGGCTCCACGATCGATAGCGCCCAGGACCTGCGGGTCGCACCGGGTTCAGGAACGATCGCGAAGTAGTTCAGCCCAGGCCGAAGAAGTGCCGGATGCGGGCCGCCAGGGCAGTAGAGGAGGGTAAGGAAGGCGCGCTCGCTGTCTTAGCCAGGGAATCCTGCCGCCCCGCCGCACGGTGATCCAGAATCACTGCCAGTTTTTCCGCCAAACCGGCATCGCCTTGCAGAATGGCGGCAAACACCGGCTTGGCAACCGCCAATACTTCGGTATCGATTTCCGCCGTCACCGTGGCGGACCGCTTCTCGCCGGTCAGAAGCGACATCTCACCAAAGAAGGCCCCGACCCCAAGTTGCGCCACCGCAACCGCCGTCTTGCCGGCGCCTGCAACCGAGACCGCCACCCGTCCGGAACGGATGACAAAGAACGTGGAACCTTCCTCGTCCTGCCGGCAGAGCGTTTCGCCGTGGGCATACAGTTCCAGCCGCGAACCTGCCGCCAGTCTTTCCCTTTCGGCCGACGAAAGCGTTTGAAACAGATCCACCCCGGCCAGCATCTGCCGGATGGAGTCCTGCTCGGTGGCGAGCCGTTCCCGCTCCTCGGCCGCCGCATCGTACTGCCTCGCTTCCTGCACGGGGAACGGAATGGAAATCCCTTCACGCCGGAAGGCATACCACAATCGGTCCATCACCTGGCTTTGAATCGGGTCCAGTCGCACGTAGTCCTCGATGAAGAACTTGACCGTGAAGTTGATCGCGAAATCGCCATAGTTGAGCAGGTAAACTGACGGCGCCGGTTCCCGGCAGATCTCCGGCAGAGCCTCGAGCACCCCCAGAATCACGGCGCGGGCCTTGTTGGGCGGCGTGTCGTAACTGACCCCGATGGAGAGATAACAGCCATGGTTACGAGTCGGGCGTGAAAAGTTGAGAATCGGTTCGCGGGCAATGGAGGCATTGGGGATGACCACATAATCGTCGGCCTTGGTCCTGAGCCGTGTGGCCCGCCACGTGGTATCCACCACCGCGCCCGTATGGCCGCCCACCGTCACCCAATCGCCGAGTTGAAATGGCCGCTCGGTATTCAGCGCCAGCCCCGCGATCAGGTTCCCGAGCGTATCCTGGGTGGCATTTCCGACAATGTAACCAACCACCAGCGAGGAGACCGCCAGCACGTTAAGGTTCACGCCGGGGAAATAGGCGCGCACAATCCACACCAGCGCCACGAGCGACACCACCCAGCGCCCGATGTCGCGCACCACAAGCGGTACCTGCGGCTGCTTCCGCCATTGCGCCAGCAGGTCCAGAAACAGGACATCCACAACCTTCAGGCCCACGGCGATGCCCAGGAACAGGGAGGCGGCTTCGCACCCTTTCCGCGCATACGGGTGAAGCTGGGCCAGCACGGGCGCGAGGAAGCCCAGGACCAGCAGGACAAGCACCAGCAGGTTCAAGGGGAGCGCAATGACGTTCAGGAGACGGAACCGTCGCAGGAGGCGCTGACTGATCGTAACCAACACATAAACCGCCACCAACCCGGCCAGGCGGGGCATGGCATCGGCAACGTCAATGGAGCCCATTGGAAACAAGGCCATTACAGCGCTTTGACGGCGGCCTTTACAGCCTCATCCCGCTTAACGGCAGGTTTGTCATCCACCTTCTTCACGCCGGCGGCAGGCGCTGCCGGCGCGGCAGGGGCCGCAGGTGCGCCCTTGCCGGACACCAACTCGTCCAGCTTCGCTTTCACGAGTTCCGCGGCGCGGCTGATATCGGATTCTTTCTTCAAGGTCCGTTCATCCTTCCTGCCCTTGGCGCCGCCCCGATCCTGCAGCCGGGCTTGTTTCT
>JBAXWO010000228.1:0-4881 GCA_037128375.1 bacterium | reverse complement strand
TATCCCCCGTCTTAGGCGCATCGAAATCGGTCGGAAGCGCCTCCGGGCTCCCGCCCAGCGAAGCGCTCGGATCGCCCCCCTGCGCCCCTACGCGCATCGCCGCCGCCAACAAGACCACCGCCGCCCATTTCACCGTAATGAACCGTACTTTCATGCTGCCTCCTTCGCACTCACCCGCATCGTTGTTTAGCCCGCTCCGCCGCGTCGTCGGGGCACACCCCCGGGCTCCTCCGGCGCACTATCTTCCGCCCGAGTTCGCCTTCGCCAACTCCGTCTGAATCCGATTCGACAGCGTTGTCGCCTCCCTCAGAATGGCCGGATCGGCGTCCGGGAAATCACGCACCAGGCGCTCCACAAAGGGCTTCGCATCCGCCCACTTGCCCAGCGCCACGGCACACTTCACGGCCTCCAGACAGGCTGGCGCCTTGGGATAGATCTTAACGCTGTCGGCGAAAAGCTTGAACGCGCCGGCGTATTCGCCCGGGCTCACCTTCCCGGCCAGATCGGCGATGGTCAAGATGTTACGCCCCTGATAGAAGAGCACATCGCCCCTGATCTCCTGATACTTCGCTCCGGACGACAGGGTGGACATCCGCTGGTAGCCGATGGGACGGCGTTCAGGGATATGCAGCAGCGCCACGGCTTCATACAGGTCCATGTATTCCCGGCGGTTCGACGAGGGATGCCGCTTCCCGAACTCGGCGCGCAGCTTCAGAACCCCTTCCCAGTCCTTCATCTCCACAGAGCCCCACGCCGCCTGCGCAAAAACCTCCTCAACCGCCACAAAATTGGGATGATCGGTGATCAACGCCCAGAGCGCCCGCACGCCCGCGGCGTAGTCCTCGATCTTGAAATTGCTCTTGCCCAGCATGAAGAGGGCCTTGGCGCGTGACGAACTGTTCGTCAGCCCCTTCTCGGTCACGAAGGGCGTCAGCGCCAACGTACACTTCTTCCAATCCTTGTTCTTCCAGCAGACGAACCCCAGCGCGTAGCGCACCTGTCCGAAATCCAGGCCGGGCGGCGCCGGCATGCGGATGCCGTTCCACGACACGCTGTTCGGTCTCAGGCGCTCCGCGAGACTGAAGGGAATAGGCTTGTTCCACTCGTTCAGGCGGTTCTCCCCATACTCGTCCAGGATCGCGGCATACGCCTCCATACCGAACGTCTTCAGTTCGCCGTTCATGGCGTAGTATCCCATCAGCCGCAGGGCCGACACACGCAGCCGGTCTTCGCGCAAACCGTCCAGGTAGGGTTTGTAGACCTCCACCATCTTGTCGTAATTCGTGAGGCTGACGTACTCCCGCCCCAGCGCGTAGCGGGCCACGTATCCCGTTTCGTCCTTGACCGAACCGTTCGGGCCCTCGGCCGGCGCGATCGTCGGGTAGAGCGACAGATACGCCGCGAAGACCCGCGCCGCGGCGGCATGATCCCCGCTCCGGCTGAGCGTTTCGCCCGCCTTCAGGATCGCCACCTTGGGGTAGCGCATCATGTCCGGCGCCGACACCCAGAAGTAGAAGAGATTCCGGTCCACGCCGCCCCCGGCGGACTCGGGCAGCGCGTCAAACGGCACGGCGCACACCACGTTGGTCCAGAGCCGCAGGGCGAGACGGCGCGGCTCCTCCTTGCCCTCGCCGCCCTGTCCCGGAGCCGCGTCCATCACCAGCCAGAACCGGGCCTCGGCGATGAAGCGATTGCCGTTGGGCACGTTCCGATTCATCCAGGCGTAGGCCTTGCGCGTATTCTCCCGGTCGCCCTTCAAATTCCAGACGCGCGGGATGCGCACGGCGGAATCGAATATCTGCTGGGTGACCTCATCCGCCCCCGCCTTCATCGGCCCGCCCGCGAAATCGCCGTCCGCGTTCCGTTTCGGACCGTACGCGTCGATGAACTCGTCGGAGGCTTTCGCGGCGGCCGGGTAGTCCTTGTGCTGCTCGTACAGATCGGCGATGCAGAACAGCGCGAACCGTCCCACGTACGAGGAGGCCCCTTCCTGATCAATGATGTGGCGCGCCACGGCGATGCCGTTGGTCACCGTCTGCTCGGCGTCCGCGCGAGCGAGCATGCTTCGCAAGTAGCCCAGCCGGTCCTCCTGCAGCGCCTTGTCGTCCTTGGCCGTCTTGAGCAACTCGCCCACCTGTTCGTAAAGCCTGCGGTACGCATGGAACGACTCGGCCACGGCGCCGCCCGCGTCGAGCGCCTGCGCCTCGCCTTCCAGCGCGGCGCGCGCGTAGGGCGTCTGTGCATCGACCTCGATCGCCTTGTGGAAGGCGTCGGCGGCCAGTCTCCAGGTCGTGTTCGTCACCTGATTCGCGCGTTCCGACGCGTGCGCTCCGGCATAGGCGCGGCCCATCTGCACGCAGACGTAGGAGGCCAGATGGCCCTCGGCGAGGACTTCTGGAGCGTAGCGCTTCAGAATGGACAAGTAGGTCTCGGCGCACTTGATCCGGGGCGCCGCCAGCGTCGCCGACGCGAGCGCCGCCGCCAGGGCCTGATCCGTGATGAAGACTTCGGCCTCCGCCGCCCCCAGCGTGCCCGTGCTGACATTGATCCGCTGCCTGAGAAACTCGATCTCCGCCGGCGTGCTCACATAGATTTTAGGATCCTCGCCCAATCCCGCATGGCACTTCATGACGCGCGGCAGCACATCGATGCGGCTCCCCAGTTTGGTCAGCCGCCCATAGAACTCCAGGGCTGCGGTCCAGTTCCGCTTTTCGAAGTTGTACTCCGCCTGCCGCAGGTTGCCGAGTTCCTCGATCGCCTGCCGCCGCTCATCGTCCGGGTAACCGTTGGCGAGAACGATCGCCTCCTTGTAAAGAGCCATGGCCTTCTCGGGGTCGTTCTTGTCCGTGAACAGGATGTCGGCCGCCTGGACCATCGCTTCCGCGGCCACGCCGGACTTCACGTTCTCGGGAATCTTCGTCGTGGCAAGCAGGATTTCCAGCGCCTTGTCCGGCAGTTGCTGGTCACGGAAGCACAGTCCCGCCACGTAGCCGGCCGCCTTCGCCTCCGGCGCGGCCGGAAAATCCTTCCTCAACTGCTCGCAGGTCGCGATCGACTCCGTGAACTTCCTCTGGGTACGGAACGCGTTGGCGATGCGCAGCATCAGGACGCGCGCGTCCTGGTTCTTCGGGTACTGCCGGGCCAGTTCGGCGACCGCGTCCACGGCCTGCTCCAGATTGCCGGCGTCCAGCCAGATGAGCACGATCTTGTAGGCGGCCCGCTCCGCGAAGCGGGACTCCGTGCGCCGCTTGAGGAGGTTGAGCTTTCCAACCGCCTCGGGGTACTTCTTTTGCAGCGCGTAGAATCCCCCGCACAGGTTGATCGCTTCCTCCTCGTACATCCCCGCGCCTTCCGCCAGCAGCATCTCGAACGTGGCGCAACCCCGCTCGCGTTCACCCTGATCGCCGTAGAGCTTGCCCAGGAGGAACAGGGCGTCCTGCCGGTTCTTGAACCGTGCGTTCTTGTCCCCCGTCGCGGCCTCCAACTGCTCAACCGCTTCATCCACCTTGCCGATGGCGTCCAGGCACTTGGCGTACCGATACAGCACTTCCCGAATCTGCGTATGGCCCGTGAATCGCGTCGCAAAGCGGGCATACGCCTCGCCCGCGGCGACCATCTTCCCGTCGCTTTCCATCTGTTGCCCGTAGCGGAACAGCCCCTCCGGCGTATCCGGAAGCGCCGGCGCATTGGTTTCCGCCGCGGCCCCGGACGCGGGAGCCGCGGGCGGCGTCTGGGCAAGCGCCGACCCCAGCAGACACGTGAGAACGGCGGCTGCGACCGCCGCGGACAGGTCGAATGGTCGAATCAGTGTCATGGTCCTATTCACGGTTTCGCCGCCGGCGCGTTCGTCGCCGCGGCGGCCGCCGCCTCTTTAGCCTTCTTCTCTGCACGCTCGCGCATCACCTGCATGGCCGGCGCCGAATCCGGATAACGGTCGAGCAGCATTCCCATCCGTTCCTTGGAGGTCTTTGTGTCCGCCAGTTCGTTGGCAATGTCCGACAGCATGCGCAATCCCTCCACTTCGGCCTCCGTGGACTGCGATGAAAAGAGAAGCAATTCCAGGGCTTCCCGCGATTCCTTGAGCCGTTTCGCCTGGCGGTGGAGAATCGCCGAGCGCAGCAGGGCGTCCCCCGCCACCCAGTCGTCGGGCGAATTCGCCGCGACTTCGAACTGGGCCAGCGCCCCTTTCTCATCGCGCCGCAGCAGGTCGTACAATCCCCTCACATAGTAGGCCCATGTCACCTTGGTGAGCGTCGGCTTATCGAGGCTGTCCCTCGCCTGCGCATCCGCGGCCTCATACTGTCTGAGTAGCGTCTCCGCCGACGCGGGTAGGTCCCTGCCGGACGACTTCCCGGCCTCCCGCCGGAGCGACCAGACCATCATCTCGTCAATGAACAGACGCAGGGCCGAGGTCTCTTCCTTCACGAGCACCTCGTACTGATCCAGGGCTTCACCCGGCTTGCCGAGCCGTGCCAGCGCACGCGCATACCCCTCCCGGACCGCGAGCCGCTCCGTATCGTCACGCGTCGCGCTCAGCGTCTTCTTGAAGAGATCCGCCGCTTCGTTGTACCGGCGAAGATCCATGAACGCCCACGCCAGGGCGTAGTCGGCCTGCAGCGCTTCCTCCGGACTCGCGGCGCGGGCCTTCTGGTCCGCCAGATCCTTGAGAACGCCGCGGTAGTCCTTTAGCGCCTTCTGCTCCGACGTGTACAGGTCCTGGATTTCCCGCTTCCATTTGGATCCCTTATAGCGGGTCATCAGCGTCCGGCATGTCGCCAGGGACTGCTCGTGCCGGTCGTCCTGTTTCAGGCAGAACGCCAGCCGGTAGTAAGCCCTTTCGGCGGTTTCCGCGTCCACGTTCGCCGCCTTGAACGCAAGGCC
>JBAXWO010000227.1:0-4891 GCA_037128375.1 bacterium | reverse complement strand
GCAACCGCCTGGATGACGCCCATTCGCTGGCGCAATGGCTCACCCTGGTCCGCAATCACTGGGCCGGCGTCGAAATCCGTCTCCATTGGCGCAAGGATGCGTGCTTGCGCGAAGACCACACCCGTAGCCGTAACCCCAACCTTGTCGGCGCCTTGGCGTTGTTGCGTAACGCCCTCTTCGCCATCCATCAACCGCATCTCGAAAACTATGGCGGCTTGAATGGCTTCACCGAGGCCGTTGCCGCCGATTCGGCCTTCGCCTATCGCTTGATTACGCGCCCCTTATGAGGTCAAAACAAAAGACCCTGCCTCCGCGCGGCGGGCGGAGGTCAGCGCTGGTAACGTCCTCCTTGACGGGCGTCCGCTGCGTGGTAGCATTCAGGCCAGTACAAAGTTCTTCAGGAAAGGATGGGGTATATGATTCAGGTCAGGTGGCTGATGCTGGTGGCGCTTCTGTCCTGCGCCGGTTGTGCTACGGTGCCCTACCATTTCGGCAAGGATACCGACTATGTCCATGGTCTAAAACTGGCTCCCAACGAACCCCAGATCACCTATGGAACGCCGTATCGTTTTTTGGACGCCAGTGGATGGATATGTCCGAACAGCCTGTTCGCCAAATTGATCCTTTGGAACTATAAGATGGACAGTCACCATATCTCGACGCAGACCGTTGCGGCGGTCCAGCAATTCCTGGCCGACAATGAGTTGCGTGACGTGAAGGTGCGCATCAACGATTATTGTGTCGGCGCGGAGTTTCAGCGAACCATCCGAAACAAGGCGATTGCGCCCGGCTGGCGCTTCACGTTCGGACTTTTCGGCTGGCTGGGTTATACGATCATGCCGGGGCGCTTCTTCGGGGGCGACAACTACAACCCCTATTCCAACACCATCAACCTCTACTCGGACCTGATCCCCGTGGGCTTGCACGAGTCCGGCCACTCAAAGGACTTCGCCCAACGCACCTACAAAGGCACCTATGCCTTCATGTATAGCGTGCTGCCGGGCTTCAACCTCTATCCGGAGGCCAAGGCCAGCACGGAGGCCTTAAGCTACTTGCGGGCCAAGGGTGATTCAGCCCAAAGCAAGGCGGCCTACAAGATTCTCTACCCGGCCTACGGCACGTATATCGGCGGCAATGCCAGCCAGTGGGTGGCCGTACCGTGGAACTACGTGGTTCAGGCCGGCGCCGTAATCCCGGCCATATTGTGGGACGGGTCAAAGCCGCCCGCGTTCCCGACCACCTGGCCCCGCAACCGACGCCGTAACCGACGCCGGCGCCTGCTCAGGCTTTGTTCATCAGAACTGCGCTGCCGTATCCCGCCAGGCGCAGGCGTTCACCGACGGACTTGCCGGTGATGACATCACGGCGGCGGCCTTTGCCCAGAAAGACGGTCTGCGGAGTCCTGCGAAAGTTCAGCACAAACGTCCAAGTGGTCTCGCCATCCGTCCGTGTCCTGACCAGAACGCCCTCCGAAACCTTGCCGGGCGTCGCCGACCGGATGCCAAGCTTGGAAACGACGGCGCCGTAGAACGAGTCGAGGAAATCTTCATCGGTCTTGGCCCCGATATACACGGCCTTGCCCTTGCCGTGCCGGTTTACCGTGACCGCCGGCATGCCCTTGTAGAAATGGCTTCCGTAGGTGGCCACCACTTCAGCGCCTTCGGCCTGAATGAGATCGCAGAAGGTGTGCGCCTTGAATGAGCCCTTCAGACCGAGGCTGTTGCCGACGGACGCCTTAACGGACTGGACGTCCTTCTCGGTCAAGTGGTCGATCTCCTCGGCCCAAATCCCGAACACCTCGCGAAGTCCCGCTCCCGGCCAGCCGCCCCTGTAGCAGTGGTTGGTATCGCCCACCACCGCCGATAGATACGTCATAACCAGCGTTCCGCCGTTCTCGACAAAGGCCCGCAGACGCGCGGCCATGCCGTCGTTCACCAGATACAACATCGGCGCGACCACCAGTTTGTAACGGCTCAGATCCTCATCCGGCCGGACGACGTCCACGTTGATGCCTCGCTTCCAGAACGAGCGGTAGTGCGAGCAACTGACGTCACAGCAATCGCGGTCGCTTGGAGCGCCCGGTCCGGCGGAGAATTCCAATGCCCAGCGCGCGTTCCAGTCGTGGATAATCGCCACCTCGGACTCCACGGTTGAGCCGCGAACCGGCTGCAGTTTCTTCAGAATGTCACCCACCTCGGCGACATCGCGGAAGACGCGGGTGTTTTCATGGCCGACATGATCAACCACCGCACCGTGGTTCTTCTCGAATCCACCGCTCCCCTTCCGCCACTGGAAATACATGACGCCATCGGCGCCCTGCGCCGCTGCCGCCAGGGACTCCAGGCGGTGCACGCCCGGTCGCTTGAGCTGGGAATATTTGGACCAGTTGGTGCAGGAGGGCGAGCACTCCATCTGAATGAAGGGCTGACCGTGCCGCAGCCCGCGTTCGACATCATGGTTGAATGAGATCCATCCCGCCTGGCGCCACAGGTCGTCCTGATCCCCGTAGTTGGGATAGGAGTCGTTGGCGATCACGTCCACATGGTCCGCCAGCACCGAGTAGTCCAGGCGGTGATACGTGCCCATCATATTCGTGGTCACGGGAACCTGCGGCGTGAATTTCCGGACTGAGACAATCTCATGCCGCATGAAATCCGTGGTCTGGTAAGACACAAACCGCCGCCAGTCGAGCATCAGGCCGTCCAGCGACCAGTCATAGGCGCGTATCTGGCTCCACTCGGTGAAGGTGTGGCTCCAGAACGAACTCCACCACGCTGCGTTCAGCGCGTCCAACGTCCCGTACTTGCGTTTGAGCCACGCGCGGAAGGCCTCGTAGCAATACGGACAGTGGCATTCTCCGCCGTATTCGTTGGAAAGGTGCCAGATGCCAAGCGCCGGATGGTTGGCGTAGCGCTTCGCCAGTCGCCCGTTGATGGCGGCCACCTTTGCGCGGTACACGGGCGACGTGAAACAATGGTTATGACGGAAACCGGAAAGCTCACGCACTCCGTTGACGTCCATCCGGCGGATCTCGGGATACTTTTCGGACATCCATGTCGGCTTCGCGCCGGAGGGCGTGGCCAACGCCGCCTTCATGCCGGCCTTGGCCACACGGTCCATGATGTCGTCCAGCCAGCCGAACGTGTAGCGCCCTTCCTCCGGCTCCAGACTCACCCACGCGAAGATCCCGATGGAGACGATGTTGTACCCGGCCAGGGGCATCATCCGGAAATCATCGTCGATGACCAGTGGCTCATGGAGCCACTGGTCGGGGTTGTAGTCGCCCCCATGCAGCATGTGATCAAACCCCGGCAGGGCGGGTTTCCACTTCTGTTTCCGAGACGACACAGGCACTGCCCTCTATCCCATCACGACTTCAATCTTGTGATGCTTGCCGTCCTTGAAGTCCGGAAGAATGCAGCCGGCCAGCGCCTTGCCGTCGACGGTCACACTCTTCACGCCTTTACTGACGTGGTCAGGATTGACCACATTGATCTCATAGAAGGCGTTGCGGAACTTGCGATGTACCCGGAACCCCTTCCACCCCTTCGGGATACACGGATCGATCAGCAGACCATCGTACTCGGGTTTGATCCCGAGGATGTACTGCGATACTGCCAGGAAAGACGAGGCAGCCGTGCCGGTCAGCCACGAGTTCTTGGCTTCGCCGAACCGCGCGGAATCCGGACCCGCGATCATCTGGGCGTACACATAGGGCTCGCAACGGTGGACATCGCTGATTCCCTCGCGCTCCGCGGGACAAATCGACTTGTAGTACTCCATGGCTTGATCGCCACGGCCCACGTTGCACTCTGAAATCGTCAGCCATCCCGTGGGCTGGCAGAAGATGCCGCCGTTCTCCTTGACGCCCGGCGGATAGGAGGTCATCTCGCCCAGGTGGAAGTTGTACTTCGTGTAGGCGGGCTGCTGCAACACGATGCCGTGCCGCGAGAAGAGCCGCTCCTTCACCGAGTCCAGGGCCTTTTCCAGCATGCCGTTTTCCTTGCCAACCGAGGCCATGCCGATCCAGCCGTGCGATTCGGCAAAGATCTTCCCCTCCTTGTTCTCCCGGGATCCGACCTTCTTGCCGAACCGGTCGTAGGCGCGAACGAACCATTCGCCATCCCACCCGTGCTTGATGATCGCCGCCTGCATTTCCTTGACGGCCGCCGCCGCCATCTTTTCGTTTTTCCGATCCTTCTTGTGCTGGGCCATGCGCATGAATTCGCCCACCGCCCAGACAAACTGCCCGGCGATCATGAGGCTCTCGGGCACGCTTCCGATCTTGTCCTTCAGGTTCGCATGCGTGGCATCGCCCTGGAACGTGTCGCCAGGCTTGATGCTGGTCATGATCAGGTTCAGGCAGTCATTCCAATCCGCGCGTCCCACCAGGGGCAACTTGTGGGGACCGCGGTGCTCCATGATATGTTTGACCGAGATGATCAGGTGCTCGTAGAGCGTGGCGGTATCCTTGGGGTTGTTGTCGAACTGGGCCTGCTCCTCGAGAATCGACCAGTCGCCGGTCTCCTTGATATAGGTCGCCGTTCCCAGGATCAGCCACAGCGGGTCGTCATTGAAGCCGACGCCGATGGTGGCATTGCCCTTCTTGTCGAGCTGCTGGTATTGATGGTAGGTGGCGCCGTTCCGCCACTGGATCGCCGCCAATTCGAGAATCCTCGTCCTCGACCGCTCCGGCGGCATGATGTGCACCGCGCCATACAGATCCTGGCAGGCATCGCGATATCCGATTCCCCGCCCGATTCCGGTTTCATAATAGGACGTGGAACGGGCCATGTTGTAGGTCGTCACACACTGGTACTGGTTCCAGGTGTTGACCATCATGTCCAGGTTCTTGTAGGGCGTCTCCACCTGGAAACGGCCGGTCAGCTCA
>JBAXWO010000226.1:0-4893 GCA_037128375.1 bacterium | reverse complement strand
CTTGCGCCACTTCTTCTGGACGGCGTACTGCGCCTCCTCCTCAGCGGTCATGACCTGACTCAGACCGTCATTGTCCGAACACTCGACCGAATGCCAGTAGAGAACCTCAATCCCGTTGGTCTTCGCTTCTTGCGCGAACGCCTGCAGATCCTTGGCGTGCATCTTGACGATCAGTGTGCTGAACTGCAGTTCCTTGGCCGTACTGAAGATCCGCGCCTTCTCCTCGGCGTTCCCTGGTGCGCTCATCCAGGCGACGCGTACAGGCCTGTCGCCGGCGAGGACCGTGCCGGCCAACATGGTGAACAACAAAACGTCAAGGAAGGTTAGCTTCATCATCACACCTCCGATAAGTTGCGCCCGACGAAATTGATGTGCTGGATGTTCATGGGATAGATCCCGACTGGTTCACAAGACGCTCTGCTCGTCCAGCGCTATCCGACTTGGAGGCGCACAGTATCCAAAAGTGAGATGTAGATGTCAAACCCGGCAGCACACGCGTTCTGGAGCGGAATTGAATTGGCTGGAATACAGCTACCGCCCAGCTCTGGCTCTGTAGCCGTCGCACGAAGGGCGACGTCGGGTCCGGCGGGCGCCGCGCAGGTTCAGTTCTCAATAATCAGGCGGCAAATCTCGATCGGCGCAATGTCCAGCGCGATCTCTCCCTTGGCCGTCGCTGATAGCGCCTTAGGTTGTTCCGCAGCCAGCGTCGCACCGCGCTCCATCCTGACCACGGATCCGGCGTCCAACCCGGCCAGGGTCATGGCCACAGGTTGGTCCGTGAGATTCACCACCCAGATCCGGCGTTTGCCGTCGACTTTGACAGCAAGGACCTCCACCTCGGCCGGAATGCCGCCCCCCTCAAACGATGTGGCCAGGATCGGACTCCCGGCGAACTTCGCCAATTCCTGTACCGCTATCGCGGCCGTGCCGGCGCCAACATCCAGACCAACCTCATCGACACCGGCACACCCGAGGTATTTCATCATTCGCACGACCCAGGCAGCACCGAACGGGCCCAGGCAGCGCGGGTCCGGCCCCGGCCGCGGGTATGGCGAGATGAAGGTCACCGGTTCCACGCGGATCCGGGCGTTCGGCGCGAAAACCCGAACCGACTTCACCTGATCCACAACCGCCGGGATGTTCTCCATGAATGTGTCGTCGTCCGGAAGGTGCAGCGCCACGTTGAATCCCCAGACGAGTTCGGCCGCCTCGGCGTACTTCGCTTGATTGCCATTGATCTCACCGAAACTTGCCCTCTTACCTGACCACGCCACAACCTTCGGAAGTCTGGCATCCTGCCGCGCAGCGCCCACGGTAACGCACAGCGGTCGGGCAGTGCCGGCAGGCGGCGGCGAGCCCTTGACCGCGATCAAGAGCGCCTGGGAGCCCTTCTCTCCCTTCTTCACATCCATATACTTGAACGCCATGCCGCTAAAGGCCTTGTATGAGGAATCGCCGAAACTGCGCTGATCCTCCATGCCGAACTTTCCGTCGGCGAGTCCAACTCCGACCTGCAGGCCGTCAGCCGTCGTGTAGCGCAGCGTACGGAAACGATCCGACAACAGTGCGGCGGCGATTCGCCGCGGAAATTCGCCGGGCGTCACTGTGCCGGTATCGGCTATGAGTTCATACGCCTGGCCTGCCAGCGCCTCGGCACCGTAGAGCGCATTCAGCCCTATTCGCGGAGACTTGAAGTCGCGATCCGCCTGGCCATTGACCTGGAAGGTGATCCGGCCATCTGCCGTTCCGGCGATTGCGCCGGTCCAGGTGAATCCGGCCACCTCGTTGCTGCAGGTCGCGGCAAGGCGGATGGTAAACGAATCGGCCGCCGCCTCTACAGCCACCTCACTGAACACCGGCATGACCGTGTCGTATCGCTCATCACGGACGGCAAAGTAGATCCGCCGAACGATCTCGCGGTTGCCGACGCAGAGATAGCGCAACTCGCCATCCTGGAACTTCACGCGCACCGGTCCGGCCCGCAGCCAGCGCGCCGCGGACGCCTTCGGCGCCTTGACGGCAGGAGGCGTATTCGCCGCACCGTCCCCTTTGGGCGCAAGTTGGAACTCCGCCAGAGCCCTCTCCGCCGCCCGCGCGACGAACGGATTCTTGTCCTTCGCAGCCTCCGCGAGTTTCCTGACCAGGGACTCGCACCCAGCACCTGGCGCGAACGCGCCGGCGTTCCCGGCCAGCGCCTCGACAGCTGTCTTGCGAACCGTACCCTCGCGGTCGGCAAGTGCGGCGGTCAGCACCGGCATAATCCTGCCCGCTTCCTCCGTGTTGGCGGCGGCGATCCGGCCAAGCGCCTGCAGGGAAGGAAGGCGCACCAGGAGGTTGCGGTCGCCCGCGCCCTTCAGCAAGGCCGGGACCGCCTCGGCGGCCGCCAGTTGCCCGAGCGCCTCCGCCGCAATGGTTTTGAGATACGGTTGCCAGTCCACTGCCCCCATGAGCGCAATCAGCGCCGGGATCGCCGGCCGGCCGATGCCCGCCAGCGACTTGGCCGCCGCCTCGCCCACATCCCACTGCGGATCCTTCAACGCGGCGGCCTGAAGAAACGCCACGCTCTCCGTCTCCCTCATCGCCCCCAACTTCTCGACAATCGCAATCCGGAGCCCCGCATCCGCCCCGTCCGTGGCCGGGTGATCGGCGAACAGCTTTTTCAGTTCGGACAATGTGCCGGGCAGCTCCGGGGCGTCCTCCTTCCCGGGCGTGTCGGTGCCGCCGATACAGAGCAGCGCCTTGTCGGTGCGCAGAAAGAGCTTGCCGCCAGCGATCGCGATCGACGCCAGGCACGCGCCGCCGGCGTCATTGACGGCTATCCGCTCCAGCGTGGGAGCCTTCGCCTCGCCCGCGATGCGCACCACAGCGACCTGGCCCTTCTCATTCGGCCAGTAGACGACACCTCCACCCGCCGTCGGCGAGGCGGAATAGTGTCCGGGAATGCGAAGTTCGAAGAGGACCGTACCGTCGGCGCCGATCAACCGAAGTTTGCCGTCATCGCCCGGCAGGAGCAATCCTGCGGGGAGAGCAAGCGGCGACGGCACATACGGCCCGCCACTGGACACCTGCATCCGCACGTGGGTCTCCGTCACATCGCCGGCGCCCCCCGGGTCTATCGCCAACGCCGGTCCGTTGCGGCCCGACACCGCGTAAACCAGGTGGCCATCCCACACAGCACTGGGCGTCACGTTGGGTCGCATGCCGCGGCAGGACCAGATCTCCTTGCCGTCGTCGGGATTGTAGGCGGTCACGGTCTCGCCGTTGACCACGATCTGCGGCCGCCCGCCGACCGTGATCACCTGCGGTGTGGCGAACTGGCGGGACATCTTCAAGCGTGGTGCGCGCCAGCGTTCGTCGCCGGTCTTCCTGTCGAAGGCCGCCAGGAAACTGCCCTGATCCTGATCACAGCACTGAACGACGAGGTCGCCGCAGAGCACGGGCGAGGCGGCCATGTTGTAGCTGTTCTTGAAGGGACCGAGATCGCGGGTCCACAGCAACTTGCCGTCCATGTCCAGGGCGACTAGGCCCGGCGAATCGAAGAAAGCATACACGCGTTCGCCGTCGGTCACCGGCGTGGGCGAGGCGTACCCGTTCTTGACGTGGGTCTCCGGAGCCAGGGTGGCGGGCAGGTCCCGCTGCCAGACCACATGCCCGTCATGGCGATCCAGACAGAGGACGAGCCGGTTGGTCCCACCGTTCATCGCGGCGGTGAGGAAGACGCGGTCGCCCCAGACGACTGGTGATGAATTGCCGTCGCCCGGTAATGGTGTTCTCCAGGCGATGCCGGTATCGGCGCTCCAGTACAGCGGCAGGTTCTGCTCACGGCTCACGCCCGACCCGTCCCCGCGCCAACCCGGCCAGTTGGCGGCACCCGCCGCCACCGACCCAGCCATCGCCAGGATCAAGGCCACCCCACCCCATCGCGGCTGGTCCACCACAGTCGTCCTCCGTATTTCAAAGCCGTCACTGCCCATGCAGCCGTCGTCCGGTCACGGTGCGATCCTACCAGAAACGGGAGGGCAGTCCAAAGGACAAGAAGAAGAAACGCCTGACCAGACGCCTATTCAGATGCTTTCCAGCGCATCGCGACCGCCCAGCGCCGGGAACGCCGGCTTTTACATCCGGGAATACACCGGTCCGCCGCCGCCCTCCGGCGGCGTCCACTGAATATTCTGCAGGGGGTCTTTGATCTGACAGGTCTTGCAGTGCAGGCAATTTGAGAAATCAACATGCACGCCCTGCTTATCCTCGTTCAACACATAGACCTGTGCCGGACAGAACCGCGTACAGGGCGCACCGTACTTTGCGATACAGGTCTTGCACTTCCCGGGCTCGGGAATCTTCAGATGGGACGGCTGGTTTTCCTCATGGTGCGTCTTTGAAAAGAAAACATCCGAGAGCTTGTCCAGTTGCAGATTGCTGTTACTTCCTGTCCCCTTGGGCGGATGGGGGCAGGGTCGGATGGACGTCAGGGCGGTCATGCCCTTCCAGTCCGGATCCAGCGACAGTCGTCCCGGCGGCAACGCTCCGCCGCTGCAAAGGCTGGCCCCGACGGACAGCATACCAGCAAGCGTACCGGAGTGGAAAGAAGCGCGGACGTTCCGGATTTTTTCCAATTCTTTCCATCCGGTCGATCCCTGCAGCAGTTCCGGGTATTTCTGCAAACCGGCATGCGACCAGTCGCCATTCTGCCAGCAGGCAAACAAAGCGTCGCCAGCGGCCAGTCCGGATTGCACGGCCAAGTGAACCCCCTTGAGGCGCAGCGAATTGCAGAGCCCGCCGGCATCTCCGACCATGATCGCGCCATCCGCGACCAATCCGGGAACAGAATGGACGCCGCCCTCCGGCAGCACCTTGGCTCCGTATTCGACCACTTTCCCGCCGGCCAGGAAG
>JBAXWO010000225.1:0-4920 GCA_037128375.1 bacterium | reverse complement strand
TTCCAAAACATCAGCAAATACGGGGTTTTGTGATCATGAAACGTTGCCTATGGGATGACAGTGGGATGAATAGGATGCGCATGAGGTTAACGGTGGCGAAGATCGGCGTCCTGATCGCCTTGCCCTTCGTGGCGGTGGCGGGGGACTGGCCGATTTTTCGCGGGACGCCCGACCTGGCCGGGAAGGCCGAGGGGGCAATCGTGGCGCCGTTGAGGAAACTCTGGTCGTTCAAGACCGGTGATGCGGTGCGATCCTCGCCGGTGATCGCCCAGGGAAGGGTGTTTGTGGGGTCCGATGACGGGTCGGTCTACGCGCTCAGCTTGAGTGACGGCAGTAACCTGTGGAAGACGGCTACCGGTGGGCCGGTCGAAGCTCCGCCGCTGTTTCTTAATGGATTGGTTTACGTGGGGTCCGGCGACGCCTCGCTGTATGCCCTGGAGGCGGATACCGGGCGGGTCCGGTGGACGTATAAGACCGGGGCGCGGATCACGGGTTCGGCCAACTGGGTTGCGCTGTCGAACGGTGTCCGGTTGGTCGTAGTGGGCAGCTACGACACGAAGCTGCATGCGGTGGATGCCGCCACCGGGACGGGCGTCTGGACCTTCGTCAGCGGAGGATATATCAACGGAGCGCCCGCCGTCGAAGGAGCGCGGATCATCTTTGGGGGCTGCGATATGACCCTGCGGGTGGTCGACGCCGGATCAGGGAGCGAGTTGAAATCCATTGCCTTGGGGTCGTATATGCCCGGTTCGGCGGCCGTTGCCGGCGGGCGGTTGTTCGCGGGTGATTTTGGAAACGATTTCATCTGCGCCGATATCGGCACGGGCGAGATCGTCTGGAAGGCGGCCGACGAGGGGGCTCCCGTTTTTTCCAGTCCCGCCTGGGTGTCACAGCGGGTGCTGTTCGGGGCGCGGGACATGAAGCTGCACTGCCTCAACCGTTCCGACGGCAGGAAGCTCTGGGCTTTCTCCGCCCGGGGGGACGTGGATAGTTCACCCGTGGTGGTGGGGGACCGCGTGGTGTTCGGGTCCGAAGACGGCCGACTTTACATGGTGAACCTGAAGGACGGGACCGAGGTGTGGTCGTACGAGATCGGAAGGCCGGTCAAGTCGTCGCCGGCGGTCGCCAACGGCATCATCGTGGTTGGGGCGGATGATGGTTGCGTGGTTGCGTTTGGGAAGTGAACGCCTTGTCGAAAACCACTTCCGCCAGTTTGCGTGTCAGGGGCGATTCCGTTTTCATCGCGTCCGTGAGATCGGCGACGGAGTCCTCGTCATACCACCAGTACCAGTAGGCGTTGCCCTCGTCTCCATACTTTCCAAGGACCGTGGCGGGGGTCCCGAACTTGTTCCAGTATAGCAGGCGGACATAGTTCAGGTTCCAGAGGAGGATGTACGGAACCTCCCGGGTGACGATCCGGTCGATCTCGCGGCAGATGGCATGCCGGGCGGAGACATCAAAGATGGACTTCTGTTTTTCGATCAGTTCATCCACCGTCTTGTTCTTGAAGCCGGTGATGTTGGTGCCGCCCTTCCGGTCGGCTTCCTTCGAGGACCACATATCCTCGGGATCCTTGAAGACGCCGGCGCCCCAGGCCGCCCAGGTCATGTCGTAGTTGAATTCGTCCATATCCTTGGTCCAGGAGGCCCAGTCCTTCTGGTCGATTTTCAGTTCGATCCCCACAGCCCGGAGATCCTCGGCGAAGATCGCCAGGAATTTTCCAGAGGAGGCCTCGCGTTCAAGGAATCGGATAGAAAGGGTTTTCCCTTCCTTTTCCAGCAGGCCGGTTTTCGGGTTGGCCTTCCATCCGGCTTCGGCGAGAAGTTTGCGGGCCTGGTCCCTGTCGAACGCCACGGCCTCATTCGGGCAGGGGTTGGCGTCATCGTAAAGGTCCTCGTAGTAGGAGCGGTGGAGGAAATACTGGTTGTACATGATGGTGCTGTTCAAGCGCTCCCGGTTGAGCAGCAGCGCCAGCGCCTTGCGGACCCGCACGTCGTCCAGGGGCGGACGGCGCAGGTTCATGGCGAACCCCTGGAACCCGATCGGCTTATGGTTGGTGACCTTCTGTTTGACGATCCAGTTGCGGTCGAATTTGTCCCCCCCGGTTTCGTTGATCCAGATTCGGGCGGAATAGACGGCAAACAGGTCAAGGTCACCCTTCTTGAACGCCTCGTAGGCATTCTCCGGTTCGGCGAAGAACTTGAACTTCAAGGTTTGAAAATTACCGAGGCCGCGGGAGCCCGGGGCGTCACGGCGCCAGGCATCGGGGCGGCGTTCGAGCGTGGCATAAAGGCCTTCCTTGATCTCGCTCAACCGGTAGAGACCGGAGACCACCGGGAAATCGAAATTGATTTTGTTGAAGTCCTTTTTTTCATACACATGCCTCGGGAGGATCAGGAATCCTCCCACGGCGCCCAGGTTCCGCCAGTGCACCTCGCGCGTCGTGAAGCGGACGCAGCGTTCGCTGACGACGACCGGACGCTCGAACTTTTCAAGCGCGACCTTGTGCGGGCCGGTCATGTTGGCGGGGTCCATGATGGCGTCGAAGGTCCACTGCACGTCGGCGGCGGTGACGGGACGGCCGTCGCTCCAGGCGGCCTTGGGATTGATCCAGAAGGTGAACGTCTTCTTGTCGTCGGATAGGGACCACTTCTCCGCCAGGCCGGGTTCGTAGTCCAGGGAGAGCGTGCCCATGTTCAGGAGCGTTTCATACAGGGCGCCGAATAGTTCCGACGAGAAACTGTTGTTGTCGAGGTAGTAGTTCAGACTCTTCGGATATTGGCCGGCGAAAACGCGCAGTTCTCCGCCTGCAACGGCGTCAGGGCTGGCGAGGGGATTGGGCGCATCCTTCCAGTCCGGCTTGGGAAAGATCTCTTCCGCGGCGGTGATCAGGGTCGTGCAGCACAGAGCGATTGAGATAAACCATTTCATGAGCAGGACTCCCGCCGGCAGATTCAGGAACGCCGATTTGTACCGTGTCCGCAGGTCTCAAGTCGAGCCCAAGATCGGGTTATTTATCAGGGAATCCCTTATGTAAGATTCAGGATTCGTCTGATTGTGCTTAGGTGACAATTCAGGTGTAATAGAGAACATCAACGGGCGGATCGGTAAGACAACTGCTGCACCCCCCTGTGGCAGGCTCTTTTTACTGTTCCTCCGCAAGTTATGGTACGAGTGTTTGAACCGGCGCCCGTTGATGCTTCCACCCTTCCCTCCGCACCTCGGACTTTCGGCCAATAATCGGTTCACTTTCTACGATTCAGGGGCGCGGTCAGGTCATCCGCTCGATAGACGCCTGTTTGGCCTCGTAGGCTCTGCCGAGGCCGAGGGTGATCGCCTGGCCACACAGCGACAGCGCCTCCTCGAACTCCCCCTCGTCGATGGCAAGGGCGATCCCCCTTTCGAACAGGCGGATGGATTGGCGATACGAGCGAAATCCATGGGGCTCTTCCTCTCGCGCAACCGGCAGGTAGCCCGATGCCTTGGCCACGGCGTCGTGGCAGGTTTCGGTATCGCCGCACTGGAAGGAGTCCTCGGCGAGCAGGTCATATAGGAAGAACTTCACCGAGTTGGGGATCGAGTTCGCCCGCTCGATGAAATTCAGCAGATACTTCTTCCCTTTTTCCGCCCCTCCGAGCCGTGCCTCACGGTGCCCATCCATGAGGTCGGCGAGGATCTCGGCAGGGGTTTTGCGGATCGGTTCTCTTCGGTCGGCCATCTTTCCCGTCTGCCGATCTCATCCCGG
Source organism: bacterium (assembly GCA_037128375.1). Classification (GTDB taxonomy): domain Bacteria; phylum Verrucomicrobiota; class Kiritimatiellia; order CAIKKV01; family CAITUY01; genus CAMBRF01. Next base: position 1,175 of record JBAXWO010000225.1, on the reverse strand, counting down.
CGGCAAGATTGCATCCTTCGCCGCCTTGGCGATCTTGAACTTCAGGACGGTTTTGGCCTGGATCTGGATGGACTCACCGGTGGCGGGATTGCGCCCCGTCCGGGCTGCGCGATTGACCTTGACGAGTTTCCCCAGTCCCGGGATGACGAACCCTTCGGATGCTTCCCGGTGGGCCATCGTGACCAGTGTCTCCAGCATGACCGCAGCCTGCTTTTTCTCTACTCCGGCCGTTTCCGCCAACTCCGCGATGATCTCACTCTTGCTCTTCATGCCATCTCCTCTGTTGGATTGCTCAATACCCGTTGCCCTTATGCCCTGCAATGGCGCGTCTGTCAACCGTCGCCCTCTTTTCTTTTCCAGTCAGGGCGCGACCGTCAGGGGCACGGGTCTCGGCGTGGTCACGGTCTACGGCATCGTCAAGCAGAACAACGGCTACATCTCCGAGCATGCAGTGTTTGCCTATTGGGACATCGTCGAGTATTCTGCCCCGCAATTAGCATTGGGATGATTCTGGAGGGAAGGAAGACGAGGTGCGTATGAAGCGTTCGTTATGGGGAAGCCTGGTGTTGACGGTTGGCGCGGCGACTCTGGGGCTGGCGGATATGGGGTTTCGCCATGACGGCAGCGGGATCTTTCCCGATGTGAAGCCGCCGCTTCATTGGTCCGCTGCCAGCAATGTGGTCTGGACCGCCAAACTCAAGTGGTCCAACGCCTCGCCGATCGTTCTCAAGGACCAGGTCATCGTTTGCGAAGAGCCGGATGTGCTGCTGGCCCTGAGTTTCGCCGATGGCCATACGCTGTGGGCCGTGACGAACAGCTACTTCGATGCCCTGCCGGCTCTCGAGGCGGAGATTGCCCGAGAAAATCAGAAGAAGTCCGAGGCGTTGAACAAGACCTTGCGCGAGGCGGAGGCGCAGATGCGCGAAGCCGAAAAGACGGCCAAGGCCAAGACGAACGACGTGGAGGCCAAGGCCAGTTTTGACACGGCGCGACAAGGGGTGGCCGCGCTGCGCAAGCAGATTGAGCCGTTGCAGAAATACCGCCTGCCGGAGACGCATGGCGTCAACGGCTATACCTCGCCGACGGCCATCACGGATGGCCAGAACATCTATGTGGTCTTCGGATCGGGCGTGGTGGGCGGGTTCGCGCCGGATGGCACACGCCTCTGGGTGCGC
>JBAXWO010000224.1:0-4982 GCA_037128375.1 bacterium | reverse complement strand
GGCGTCTCCACCGCTGTTCTGCTCTTCACCAAGGGCGCGGCCACCGAGCGCATCTGGTTCTACGACATGGAGCACGATGGCTTCTCCCTCGACGACAAACGCCAGAGGGTGGGGGACAACGACATCCCCGACGTGCTGACATGCTGGGATCATCGGAGCGATTCAAAGTTTCAGAAGACACGCGACGCGCGCCTCGCCGAATTGCTCGTGCAAATTGCCCCACTCAAGGAGGAGCGCCTCGTCCATCACGCGCTGATTCACGGGCTCACATTCGAGGAGGTCGTGGCGAAGAACGACGGCGACAAGGCCCGTGCCGCCCGTGAGAAGGCCGAGGCCGAACTCGCCGAACTGCAGACGCGTATCGGCCCACTCCAGAAAGAGATCAACCAACTCACCCGCCAATTCTGGGTCGGCAAGGACCAGGTCGTCGCCCAGAACTACGACCTCTCCGCCAGCCGCTACCGCCAGATCGAACAGGACGAAGTCTTCTACGAGAAAGCCGCCGTCACCCTCGACCGCCTCCGGGCCTTGGAAAAGACGGCACTCGAACAAGTCCACACCTTGGAAAAGATGCTCAAGGAATGAAGACGCGCACGGTAAGACTGGGAGAACTCCTTGAGATCCGGAAGGGCAAAAAGGCCGAGGCCCTTCTCGACTCTCTTTCTCGCACATCGCGTCGTTATCTCCAGATCGACGACTTGAGACCAGACGCTAAGCCGAAGTTCGTTGAACCTTTCGTGTGTCCGTTAGCGACCCCAACCGATGTCATCATTGCGTGGGATGGCGCAAACGCTGGAACAGTGTCCTGCAATCTGGACGGTTTCATCGGGAGTACATTGGCGATCCTGCGACCGGTTTCAGACAGGGTCTATCCCGCGTACCTCGCTCGATTCCTTGAGGGTAAGTTCGACTACCTTCAGGCACATTCCACAGGCGCGACAATCCCCCACATTAACAAGGATGCCCTGGAATCGCTCGGACTCCCTCTCCCCCCCCTTCCGGAACAGCAGCGGATCGCTAGGAAGCTGGAGGATGCGGACCGCCTCCGCCGCACCCGCCGCTACACCATCGAACTCTCCGATGCCTTCCTCCCTGCCGTGTTCCTGGAGATGTTCGGGGACCCGGTGCGAAACGCGAGAGGCTGGCCAGCCTCGGAACTGGAGGAGCTGGGGTCAGTGGACCGTGGTAAGTTCACTCCACGCCCGCGCAATGATCCCAGTTACTACGGCGGCAGTTTGCCCTTCATCCAAACGGGTGACATCAGCAACAGCGCGGGCAGACTCCGCTCCTGGACTCAGACCCTGAACGAGAAGGGTAAGTCGGTAAGCCGTAGCTTCCAGCCGGGAACCATCGTCATCGCCATCGTCGGCGCAACAATCGGCATGACCGCGATTCTGGAGATCGAGGTCTATTGCCCCGACAGCGTCGTCGGCATACAGGTTGATCCAGCGAAGGCCTCGAGCGAGTACATTGAGTTCCTTTTGCGGTTCTGGCGTCCAGTGTTCCTCGCGCAAGCCCCGGAAACGGCACGGGCCAACATCAACCTCGACACACTTCGCCCGCTCAGGATTCCTGTCCCTCCGCTCGCGCTCCAGAAGCGATTCGCCGACCAAGTGCGCGGGCATGAACGGTTGAAGACGACACAACGGGAGTCCTTGCGCCAGGCCGAGCACCTTTTCCAGTCGCTCCTGCACCAGGCGTTTGAGGTGGATTTGTAGTGGCTTCGATATTTCATCGGGGCACGTCTAAGTTGTGGAACTTTGAACCAGTTTGCCAATGCGCTAACGCTTGACGTCGTCCTGCCGTCGTCGGATACTGACGCCAATGAGTAGTCTTCGCATACGCGTAGAATTGAACCGGGGGCGGCATGGGATGCCTCTGGGTAAACTAGTGGAGGTCACTGAGGAGACTGTTCGCTTCTTGGGGCTCTTTTCCCGAGATATGGGCCTGGCGGCTGCGGCGAACCGATGGGTGGCGGAGCGGTTTGAGAACAACTCGGTTGATTTTGACTGCCGGTACGCTGAGGACATCGAGGATTCGATCGCGATTCGATGCCGTCAGGGGTTTCATGCCGTTTTCGGTAACAACTACTCCATGTCCAGTGTTGCCGTTTTCATTCGGCCAGAGACCCGGCGGCAATATGCGCGAATCGCGCGGCCAATCGATCCTGACGAGGTTGTCGTGTTCGGTCTGTACAACGACGGGGAAGTGCAGCCGTCCGAAGTGTTCGAACTCACCAAGGACAAGGCGCGCGAGGTCGAAGTGCCAAAAGCCGACGCGAGAGTGTCCTATGGTGAGGTGCAGGGCGTTGCCCATGCGTTCTTCAAAGAAGTCGAGCGTCCGTATCTGAAAGTGCGGGAACTCAGCACTCAGGAGCTGGTTAACTGCTTCTTTCCAAAAGAGATGTATCGCAACGCGGTTGAAGTCCTGCAAGACCCAGATGCGGTTGTCTTTGTTGAGGGATGGGTGAAAGAAGATCCCGATACGGGCCTTGTGACAGAAATTGATGTCGAGGACTTCCGTCTTGCACCAGCCTTCGCGCTGGATGAGTACCGAAGGGGTGTGGGATCGGTGCCTGATTACACCGGTGCCTTATCCACGGGTGCCTTTCTGGAACAGGTGAGGAATGCCTGAGAAACCCCGCATCTACATTGAGTCCGCGCCCTTCATCGACTTGGTCAAGTCAAAGGTTGGCGTGGGAACCGAGGCGAATCGAGCGCGCGCTGTCTTCTTTGTCGAACAGGCACTGGAGGCTGCACGGGCGGGCGATGTGGAAGTGTTCACGTCAACACTGACAATCGCCGAATGCACCCACGTGAACGATCCGCTGAAGTTGGAGGCCGCCAAACCGTTCTTTATGGGGCTGCTGGGTTCTGGCAAGATGGGCATACGGCTGATTCAAACGACATCCTCCGTGGTTGAACGCGCCCGCGATTTGCGTTGGTTCAGTGGCGTGGCCCTCGGGGGAGCCGACTCTGTCCATGTGGCATCCGCTCTCCATCTCCGCTGCGACGAACTCTGGACCGGTGACGGCAAGATGCTCGCCCAGGCCGATGTCCTTCTGCCGTTGGGCCTCCGGGTGTGCAAACCCTCGCTGTCATCCTGTATTCCAGAGAAGTACCTCCAGTCGCAGTTCCCTCTCTAGGCGCCATTAGTGCCGGCCACGCTGGGGCCTCCAGTGAGCGGGATAATACGACTCTGCCAACACTTCAAAATATCTTCATTTCTTTTCAAGGGGGCGGCGGCGATCCCATCGGCGTGGAGATCGCTTTGCCGGAGTTTAACGCTACGGTCACGTCGGCGATTTTCCGAGCTGTACGGGGTGTCCCATCCGTTTCTTGAAAGCCTTAGAGACGTAAAAACCGTTTCCAAGTCTCATCCCGCCACAAAGCGAGCACAGTTGACCTATGTCGTCCGCTCCGCTACCCTGCCACTCATGCGTGACGATTCCGTCTTACAGTCCATCTGCCAGTCATCCGCTCGTTCAATAGGAGTGGGCCGTCACATGGCCAGCCTCCCTGCTAACGGAATCGCGGTGTGCTATTCCGCAACCTGAAGGAAGACTGCCGAATGAACAAATTGGCCATTTCCCTGCAACACTGCTACGGCATCAAGCATCTCCAACACGAGTTTGATTTTCCCCGCGCCAAGGCGTGTGCGGTATATGCGCCGAACGGGTCGATGAAGTCATCACTCGCAAAGACCTTCAAGGATTTCGCCGATGGCAAGGATTCCAAGGACCTGATATTCCCCGCCCGCACCACCGTCCGCAGCATCACTGATGAAACTGGCGCGCCGATTCCCAAAGAGAACGTCCTTGTGATCCCGCCCTACGACGAGGTCTTTGGCCATACGGAGAAGACATCAACCCTGCTAGTGGACGCAAAGTTGCGTCAGGAGTATGAAAACCTACATGCTGGCATTGGCACGGCAAGGGATGCTCTCCTGTCCGCGCTCAAGATGCAGTCGGGGTCAAAGAAGGACTTGGACAAGGAATTGTCATCGACATTCACCAGCAGCGACGATCAGTTCTATATCGCGCTCTGTCGCGTGATGGATGAAGTCTCAGCCCAGAAGGACGCACCATTCGCGTCTCTTGAGTATGACGCCGTCTTTGACGAGAAGGTGGTGAGCCTTCTGGGTGCCGCAGATGTGAAGGCCACGATTCGGGACTACATCACAAGGCTCAACGAGCTTCTCGACGCTTCCACCTACTTCAAGAAGGGAACGTTCAACTACAAGAACGGAGCAACTATAGCCCAGTCGCTGGCCGATAACGGGTTCTTCGCCGCGAAGCACACGGTCAGACTAAATGCCGCCCAAGCCCTTGAGATTACGACGCAGGAGCAACTGGTCGAACTCATTGAGAAAGAGAAGGAAGGGATCACCAATGATGTAAAGTTGCGCAAAGCATACACGGCTTTGGCGAGGAAACTGGACAGGAATGATAGCGTCCGGAGGTTTGATGCATATTTGTCAGAACACGAGGAAATCCTACCGCACTTGGCCAACATCGACCGCTTCAAAGAGGATGTCTGGAAGTCATACCTGAAGGCGCAAGAAGCACTCTACAAGGACGTTGTCACGAGGTATCGTGCCGCCGAGAAGCGAAAGGCCGAGATCGAAGATGTGGCAAGCAGGCAGCGAACTCAATGGGAGTCCGTGATTGACCTTTTCAATAGCCGGTTTGTCGTTCCCTTCAAACTGACGGCAAAGAACAGGGTGTCCGTTATTCTTGGCAAGGAGCCGTTGCTCACACTTGGATTCACCTTCGAGGAAGGTTCCGAATCAGCTGTTGTTGAAAAAACAGATCTCATGCGCGTCCTGAGCCAAGGGGAGAAGAAGGCTCTCTATATCCTGAACATCCTCTTTGAAGTCGAGGCCCGAAAAGGGGCTCAGCAAAATACCGTTCTTGTTGTCGATGACATTGCCTGCGTATTCCGGCGGCGGCCGGACACCCATTCCGATTTGAGCCGGACACC
>JBAXWO010000223.1:0-5001 GCA_037128375.1 bacterium | reverse complement strand
AATCGTCTCATCCGACGTCTGCACATGCGTATGCGTCCCCACCACGGCGCTGACACGCCCGTCCAGGTATCGCCCCACCGCAATCTTCTCGGAAGTCGCCTCGGCGTGGAAATCCACCAGTATCACCTTGCCCAGATTCGGCTCCTTACTCAACAACGCGTCGGCCGTCCGAAAGGGGCAGTCCATCGGCGGCATGAAAACCCGCCCGACAAGATTCATCACGGAAACCCGCCCCTTGGGCGTATCGACTGAAACGATGCCTCGTCCGGGACATCCGGGCGCACAATTGGCCGGACGGATAACACGCTTCTCCAGTTCGAAAAAAGGGATGATATCCTTCTGGTCCCAGGTGTGATCGCCCAGAGTGAGAACATCCGCACCGGCGCCGAGGAGTTCCTCGATCGCCGCCCGGTTAGCCCCCCGGCCGCCGGCGGCATTCTCGGCATTGGCCACGACCATATCCACCGTGCCCCGCTGCCTCATCATACCAACCACCCGCGCGAACATCTTTCGCCCGGGCGACCCCACTCTATCTCCAACCATCAGAATATTCACGCTTCCATCCCAGCCCGCCTTCCGGCGGACTTGTTGAGGGGTCTCGCCCTATCTCGCATATTCGATACACCGCGTCTCACGTACCACAATCACCTTGATTTGACCTGGATATTGCATCTCATTCTCGATCTTCTTGCAGATGTTCCTCGCCATGATCATCGCGTCATGATCCGTCACGCTCTCCGGCTTCACCATCACGCGCACTTCGCGCCCGGCCTGAATCGCATAACTCTGCTCCACCCCCGCAAACCCATTCGCTATGGTCTCCAGTTTCTCGAGCCGCTTGATGTAGATATCGGTGGTCTCGGACCGCGCACCGGGCCGGCTGGCGGAAATCGCGTCCCCCGCTGCGGCCAGGACCGCATACAGGCTCTCCGCCGGCACATCCGCATGGTGCGCCGCTGCGGCGTTGACCACGATGGGGTTTTCACCCAACCGCCTGAGCAGATCGGCTCCAATCGTGGCGTGGCTGCCCTCTATATCGTGATCCAGCGCCTTGCCGATATCGTGCAGCAGCCCTGCTCGTTTGGCCAGGGTGACATCCAGCCCCAGTTCCGCAGCCATCACGCCCATGAGTTGTGCCACCTCGATCGAATGCATCAACACGTTCTGCGAATAACTGCTCCGGAACTTCAAGCGGCCCAACGTCTGCAACAACTCAGGCTCCAGACCCTGGATCCCGACCTCGTACGCCGCCTCCGTGCCCGCCTCGCGAATCCGTTCATCCATTTCTTCGCGCGTTTTGACCACCACTTCCTCAATACGGGCCGGATGAATCCGCCCGTCTAAAATCAGGCGCTCCAGCGCGATTCTGGCCACCTCCCGGCGCACAGGGTCAAATCCGGAAATCACCACCGCCTCAGGGGTGTCATCCACCAGAAGATTGATGCCCGTGGCGCTCTCGATGGCACGGATGTTTCGGCCATCACGCCCGATAATCCGCCCCTTCATATCGTCGCTGGGCAGGGAGACGGTGCTCGTCATGACTTCCGAGGCGTGACTGCCGGCATACCTCTGAATGGCCTGGCAGACGATCTTCTGGGCCTCGCGCTCCGCCGTATCCTTGGCCTCCTCCTGCAACCTCCGGATCAGACCACCCACATCGCTGTGCACCTCCGCCTCAACCTTCCCCATCAGCGTCTTGCGCGCCTCGGCCTCGGTCATTCCCGCCATACGCTGAAGTTTAATCTTCTCCTCCTCGATCAATTTGTCGGAGTCAGCCTTGGCCTTGACCGCCGCCGCCAATTGAGTTTCCGCCTCGGTTTCGCGCTGTTCCAGGGCCTTTTCCTTCTTGTCCAGCATGGCCACCTTACGATCGAGATTGGCCTCCCGCTGGGCCATCCGATTGTCCATCGCCGCCATCTCATCGCGACGCGCCGTGGTGCTGGCCTCAAACTCCTCCCGGGCCTTCAACACCTCGGCTTTGGCCTGCAGGTGCCCCTCCTTCAGGATGTTCTCCGACTCGCGTGCCGCATCCCTGAGTATCCGGTCCGATTCCTTCGTCGTATTCTCGAGCGCCTTAGTGCTTATCCATATCCGAACGAAGTATCCAATGATGATGCCCAGAAATGCCGTGATAATCCCTTGCCACCACATCACCGACCTCCTTGTTTATCGGGCCGTCAGCAGCCCGTTATCCGCGTTCAACGGTTCATACCGTGCCCGGAGAGCGGTAGACCCGATCTTCCGTCACGACCACATCCATCCCTACATCCCGCTCCGTAACCGGTATCGCCGGAACAACTTGAAAGTCCAGACAAAGCCCCATTTTGCACCGCACCCGCGCACCCAAACGCGCCAGCAGGCGGTCATAAAAGCCTTTCCCATGGCCGAGGCGGGCTCCCGAACCGGTAAAAGCCACTCCGGGCACAATGACCAGATCGAAACGGTCCGGCTTGGCCGGAACCTGCACCACCGGCTCCCGAACACCAAACCGGGCGGTTGCCACGGCATCGCCGGGCTTCACCCACACCGGGACATACTCCCGGTCCAATCGCGCCGCCGGTACAGCCACCTGCTTGCCGGCCAGCCAGGCACACTCAATGATCCGCTCGGTCTGCGCCTCCTGTGGTAACGCCAGGTAAGCCAGGACCGTCTCCGCCGCCTTGAACTCGGGCAGCAACGTCACGCGTTCGGCCAGGCGGGCGCTCGCCGCCCGGACGACATCCGGATCGATCGCCATCCGTCGCCCCAGCATGGTCGCCCGTAAGGCCGACTTGGCGTCCCTTTCTGCCCCACCGCTTGAACTCATGCGGGCTCCTCCCCGGGTTTCATCGTCACCCCATCCCGCACGCGTTTCCACGCCTCCATCCGCTTGCTGATCACATCCTCATACCCTTGCCGCGTAGGTTCATAGTAGGTCGCCGATGTGGGCACATATTCCTGGACCACAAAATGATCCGCCGAGTCGTGGGCATATTGGTATCCCGTGTGGCCCAGACGCTCGGCGCCTTTATAACTCGCGCTTCTCAGATGCTTGGGGACCGGCAGCACGCGCCCTTTTTCGACATCCTCCAGAGCTTTCGATATGGCCAGGTACGCGGCATTGCTCTTCGGCGCCGTGGCCAGATACGTGGTCGCCTGGGCCAGAACAATGCGGCCTTCGGGCATACCGACGAATTCCACGGCCTCCATGGCGGCGACCGCCACTGTCAACCCCCTCGGATCGGCATTGCCGATATCCTCCGAAGCCAGAATCACCAGTCGTCGTGCGATGAACCGGGGATCCTCCCCGGCATAGAGCATCTTGGCCAGCCAGTAGATGGCTGCGTTGGGATCCGATCCGCGCACACTCTTGATGAACGCGGAAACCGTATCGTGGTGTCCGTCCTCATCGTGATCGTAGACCACGGCCTTCTTCTGAATGGACTGTTCCATGACGGCCCGCGTGATCGCCACACGCCCGTTCGGTCCCGGGGGCGTGGTGAGCACCGCGATCTCAAGCGCGTTAAGGGCTCGACGCGCATCGCCCTCGCAGACTTTCGCCAGGTGCGCCATCCCATCGGCGTCTACGTCCGCCGGCCACCGTACCAACCCGCGCTCGTCGGTCAGCGCCCGGCGCAACAACTGGATGATGGCCTCCTCCGAAACCGGATGAAGTTCAAACACCTGGGAACGAGACGTCAACGGACTATTGATGAAAAAGAAGGGATTGTGGGTGGTAGCCCCGATCAGGGTTACGGTACCGTCCTCGACATGCGGCAGCAGAATATCCTGCTGGGACTTGTTGAAGTGATGGATTTCGTCGACAAAAAGGATGGTTTCCGCGCCCTCCGTCACCTGCCTCTGTTTGGCGGCGGCCAGCACGGAACGTAGCGTGGCCACATTGGCCAGAACTCCGCTGGTGCGTTCGAAACGACGGCGCGTGGCCGTGGCGATGGCTTCGGCAATCGAGGTCTTTCCACACCCCGGGGGCCCGTAGAGAATGATGCTGCCAAGCCGGTCCGCCTCAATGGCCCGCCGAAGCAGAGTCCCGGGGCCCACGATGTGGTCCTGCCCGACGATATCGTCGAGATTGCGCGGCCGCATGCGCGCCGCAAGCGGTTGGGCGCGCCCCTGCCCGGGCGGAAGATTCTGCTCAAAGAGATCCATGTTCCTGGCCAAAAAAATACCCCACCTTGTCGCAGGGGCACTAATCTCGTTTCCTCTCTTGCGAGGTGGGAGTTCTAGTACGCGGCTTCCAGATCCCGTACAAAACGGGCATGTGGGCACCGTGCGAGTCGAACTCCCTCAATACTGAAGTATAGGGATCGAGATTTCCGCCCATACACGAACAAGGCAGGGTACAAAATTCCTAGCGAGGGAACCTGAACCTCTCTGTCAAAGAACACCGTTCCTGAGGCGGCGGATACCAACTAACTTGTGCGACCGGCCCGGGGCAAATCCTTTTCGCCACGCCCCGGACTTCCGGACACACCCCAAACGCCGTTTTCAAACCGACGCCCCACAACCCCACGTTTCCAACCAAACGCCCCACCGCCAGTATCACCATCCCCATCAGCGGCAGGATCATTTGTTCATAGTCATTCAGAACGGTTTCCATTGAGTCCTCGTCCGAGCGGCCGTCCCATCCCGTCACACCGGAACCCCAGCCCCTCTTTCCCGTCGGACGTATTCGCCCCTGCGGATACGCCCTTCCCCTTACGTCTCCAATATACCCCTCCGCCCCCCCGACCGTCAAGCACCGCAAGGTGCTGACCTGCGACAGGGCACGTCCGCGGTCTTTGGCGTTGGAGCAGACTCCGCGTACAGGGTCGACCTGACCGACTACATGTAGCCCGCGTCGGCCCGACGCGGGTACGGCCCGAAAGGAGACTCTCGAGCCGCGCCGAGGGGATCACATCGGATCTGAGGCGCGCCCACCGGCCCAAAAAACGCTATTGACGAATCCCTGCCCGTCTGGCACCTTTCCGCCGTCATGAAAAGTATGAATCCCATCGCCACCGT
>JBAXWO010000222.1:0-5006 GCA_037128375.1 bacterium | reverse complement strand
ACCTTGATCCCGCCGCGAGGGCCCAATTCCAGCCCGGCCCGCCGGGCCAGGGTGGTATCCGGACGGACGCCCACCGAGAGGATCACCAGGTCCGCCGCGATGACTTCCGTGTTCGTCAACTCCACCGTGACCCCGCCGGCATGATCCCGGAACGCGGCGGCGGCAGCGCCGAGATGCAGCACAACCCCATGCCGGCGCAGGTGAAGTTCCAGATCCCGCACCATCTCCCTGTCCAGCGGAGGCATGATCTGGTCGACCATCTCGACCAGGTCGACGGCCAGTCCGCGCTCCCGCAGGCTTTCGGCCATCTCCACTCCGATATACCCGCCGCCGATCACGATCGCGCGTTGAGCGCCTCCATCCACAACCGCCTTGATCCGATCCATGTCGTCAATATTGCGCAAAACCAGAACGCGCGGATGGTCGATTCCCGGAAGATTCGGACGAATCGGGGCGGCACCGGGCGCCAGCACCAGTTTGTCATAGCTCTCCTCGTACTCCCGCCCCGTCTCCAGTTCAGCCACATGCACCGTATGCTTCGCGCGATCGATACCGCGCACTTCCTGGCCCACCCGGACATCGAGATCAAGAGAGGACTTCAGGCTCAAGGGAGTCTGCAACAGCAGGCTGTCGCGGTCCTTGATGACGCCCCCCACGTGATAAGGAAGACCGCAGTTCGCGAACGAGACATGCTGTCCTTTCTCGAACACCACGATTTCGGCGGTCTCGTCCAAACGTCTCGCCCGCGCCGCCGCCGACATTCCCGCCGCCACTCCGCCAATCACAACAATCTTCATGTCAAATTACCCCTCTGACTCAGGTTTCAAGCTCAAATTTTATTCCGTATCCAGTCCAAAATGGTCAGGGCACTGGGATCGACGATACTGTACCAAGAACTTAGAATCCCGTCCGGCTCATTTTCACACTTGTCGCCCCCCTGCTCCCAGCATACCCTGTGACGCGATGTGGACGCTTCGACAATTGGACTCGATTCTGGAAGGCCTCACGTTCGGGTTGGTGGCCCTGGTGGTGCTGGCTGCGCCCTGGTTTTTCGGAGTCTGGGAGATGTGGTGGTTTTGGCCGTTCGCCGTCGGCCTCTTTCTGGCCACAGGCTGTTTCGCGGCCCGGCTCATGCTGAGCGCCAGGCTCGGCGTGCGCCGGTTGCCCTTCTCGCGCACGAGCCGGTTGGTGATTGCCGCCACGCTTCCGTTCCTGGTCTACGCCCTGGTGCGCGCCCTGCAGGCCGATGTCCGCATGGATGCCGAACGCAGTTTCCTGCTTCACCTGACGGCCTTCCTGATCGGCCTCACGATCGTGCTGGGAGTCCGGGAAGGATGGCGGCGCGTCCTGTTTCTGGCGATCGCGGTCAACTTCCTGTTGCTCGGTATTTACGGGGTGGCCAACGATCTCCTGGCCGGAAACGCACACGTGCTCTGGCGGCCTGGATATGCCCAATATCAGGAGGGATTCCCTCGGGCCACCGGCAGTTATTTCTGCCCCGATCACTTCGCCGGCCTGATGGAACTGGGCTTGGCCGTGGCAGGCGCCGCCCTGCTTCAGCGCCAGTCCACGTGGCGACTCCGCCTGGGCATGCTGCCGCTGGCAGGGGTGGCCCTGGCGGGGATTATCCTGTCCAAATCACGCGGCGCGGGGTTGGTAACCAGCATCATGCTGGCCTTGACGATGTGGTGGGCCACTGCGGCATGGCCACCGCGAACGCGGTGGATTTCGCGCGGCGCGGGACTGGCCTTCCTGGCCCTGGTGATCACGCTGTTTGCGGTATTCGGCGGCCACTACATGAAACGCTTCAAGAGCTATCCCTGGAACCGGCTTGAGGTTTCCGACCGCTACCAGATGTCGGCCGCCGCCGTGCGGGGATGGCTCAGCGCCCCCGTCTGGGGAATCGGCCCCGGCATGCACCAGAACCTCTGGCCGCACTTCGCCCCCTCCTCTGATGGGGACCGCGAACGGGGCATCCGGCCACGCTTCCTGAACAACACCTACCACTCTTTCGAGGCCCATGACGACTGGGTCCAACTTTTAGAGGAATACGGCGCAGTGGGCGTTGCGCTTTTCCTGCTCGCCACCGGAACCACGGCAGGCGTGCTCTATCGCGGCTGGCGACGGCGCGCCCGAAGTGGCGGTGACAGCTCAGCCCACGACTGGCCGATCCTCGCCGCCCTGCTGGCCGCCGCCGCCATGGCCGGCCATTCCATCGGCGATTTCAACCTTCAGATCCCGGCCACAACCTGGGTCCTCGCCGCCCTCGTGGGCTTGGCGCTGGCCAGGGTGGCCGACAACGACGAGTCGTCGGCACTCACTCGCCGGCGCTCCCCTGGAATCCCGGACGAACAGGACGGTGCGCCATGACAACCTCCCGATCCCTGCGCGAGCGCCTTTTCCTGTCGCCCTTCCCCTATCTGCTCTCCGATGTTCTCGCCCTCATGGCGGCCTACTACGCCACCTGGCAGTTCCGGTTCCAGAGTTCCTGGGGACTCCAGCTGTTCACCTGGATCAATGTCCGCCTGGGCGTCCGGGAAACCGGCGAGGTGGGACCGGTTCTGGAATCCTTCTACTGGTTCAATGCCCCCCGGATCCTCTGCTGGTTGGCCCTGACGCTGCTTTTCCTCTACGGCTTCCTGAACCTGTATGGCCGACGCCGGTTCATCCGCCGACGCTACATCGCCCGCAACGTGCTCATCGCCAATCTGGCGGCGCTGGGGCTGTTCTATGGCTACTTCTACCTGACCCGCAACCAGTTCCACCCCCGCAGCTTCTTCGCCACCATGCTGGCCCTCAACGTCGTGATCGGACTTTCCTTCCGGCAGATGCTGAAGCCGCTTTTGCGCCGATCGGGCATGGCCCGCTGCCGGGCCATCCTGCTGGGCGAAACCGAGGACGCCCGCTTCATCGATCACTACCTCACCGCGAGTCAACCGCACGGCATCGAGATCGTGACCCGTGCCCCCTTCAATCCCGATGAAAAAATGGAGTCCCTGCTTCAGCGCCTCACTGACCTGATCAAAGGACACGGAACACATTTGCTCGTCTGCGCCGACAAACGCATGAGCATCTCCCAGATCATGCAGCTTCTGCAGCTTTCAGAGGAGTTGGACCAGGAAGTGAAGGTACTCTCGGACAAGCTCGCCGTGGTGGTCAACGAAGCGGACATGCCGGCCGACTTCTTCAGGGAAACGCCTCTGGTCCATTTCGCCGTGCCGTCCACCCGGTTCATCCGCGCACGTCAGGCCACCGCACAGGTCTTGGCAGCCGTCCTGCTGCTCCTGGCCTCTCCTGTCTTTCTGGTCATCGCCTTGCTGATCAAGACCAACAGCCGTGGCGGGGTATTCTTTACCCAGGAACGAATCGGCATCAATCGCAAGCCGTTCCGGATGTTCAAATTCCGGACGATGTACCATCGGGCGGAGGAACTGCAGGCGCAGGTGGAGGAGTTGAACGAATCCGGGGAGGGACTGTTCAAGATCAGGCGGGACCCGCGGGTGACACCGGTGGGCCGGTTCCTGAGGCGGTTCAGTCTTGATGAACTGCCCCAGTTGATCAACGTCCTGCGGGGGGAGATGACCTTGGTGGGACCGCGCCCCTTACCGAGGCGGGATTTCGAGAACTACTACGAGGAGTGGCACTACAGCCGGCACAGCGGGTTGCCGGGCTTGACGTGCCTGTGGCAGATTTCGGGGCGCAGCGATCTTAGTTTCCATAACATGTGCATTCTGGATGACTATTACCTGCGCAACCGGAACATGATGCTCGACCTCAAGATTGTGATGCGCACCGCCAGCGTCGTACTGTTCGCCAAGGGGGCATATTAGGGGCTACTGCACCCCGTTTGGTCCCCGCCACTTAGCATCTTCTCGAGGGCCAGCATGAGAATCACGGCGACGGCGAAGATGACATATCCCGAGTAGTCATGATAGTAGTCCATCGCCTTTTCCTGCCCCGCAAAACGGGCCACACAGGCAATGGACATCACCCTCACAATGTTCCCGGCAATCGCCAACGGAATGGCCGAGGCAAACAGGATCAGTTTTTTCAAAATGCCGCCGCGAATGAAAAACGCGAACGCCGCCGTCAGGGCGGTCATCGCCAGAAGGGATCGGATGCCGCTGCAGGGATCAGCCACCTCAAGCGCAAACGCCCCGTTCACGGCACGGATTGCCGATCCCGACTGGATCACGGCGATGCCCACGCCATTGAGCATGCCCGTCGAAATCGCAGTGGCCAGGATTCGTAACTGAAAGCTGAAACTGTCAAAAAAGTTCATGGGGATGCAAAAGACGAGATACCCGCATGGAAACAGCAGAAGGTGCCCAACGCCACGACCGTAAAGAAAACAAGGGATCGCCCAAAGGATGACCACGAACGCGGCCAGCGATAGCCGCGGCTGCTGGGCGCGGGCCCCAATCCAGTGCAACACCAATCCGAATGCCACCAGTGCAGCCGCCGGCCAAAAAGTCTCCTTCGGGGCACTGCTGATCTCCTTCCTCTTTATCCACAACGCCCAGCCACTCACGAGCGGAATGAGCCCTCCGTGGGAATACTCACCCATCGTGAACGTTGAATCGGACCATCTCATGACCATCCAGCGAAAGACGGACGGGCTGAACAGGCGGACATCCGTCGTGTTGCCGTACCAATGGAATAACGCCAGCAGCCAGCCGGCAATCAGGATCAGAAACACGGTGGCCACAGGATCAACAGGCCGACCGACCGGCCACGGACCTGGATTGGATCGGGCGCTTTTCATTTCTTTTCTTGCACCATGATTTCGGGGTACAGGTCGCGGATGAAGGGCTGAAGCGCTCGCTCGGAGGCCGATAAGCCCGCCGTTCCGTCACCGGTAAGGGACACATACGCCCAACGGGACACCCGACCGTGAACGACCCGGTCCCACATCGAGTAAAAGATTCGATCGGTGCTGGACGGAGTCTCGTGCCCCTGTGAAACAAACCAATAAACATAGTAGGCCTGGGATTCGACCAGGGCTC
>JBAXWO010000221.1:0-5024 GCA_037128375.1 bacterium | reverse complement strand
GCTCCCCGGCGGCGTTCTTTGCCTCCCCGAGTGTGGCGTATCGTTTCCGCTCCCGCTTGCCGTTGACGGTTCCAAAGTCCACTTGGTAGGGCTTGCCCTTCTTCACAAGCCGAATCACAAAGCCGCTTGTTGAATCATCTTCCCATCGTGTTTTGTCTTTTTGCCGTGCCATGTTTCCGCCCTCCATAAGTGCGCTTGTGTGCGCAAGGAATAGGCTACACTTGGCACACTCTTGGCACAAGCGAAAAGTTGATAAATCGTAAAAGCCTGTATCTATTGAACGGAATGCGGTTTTCTTGTGCGGTTTGCTAAACCGCCGTACTGGTAACAACCGGTACCGGGGGTTCGAATCCCCCCCTCTCCGCCAATTTGAGGTTCATTTAACACCGCTTTCATAAGGCTTGGCTTGACAGGCCGACAGCACGGCGCGTCAATCCGCCGCACGTGTGTGATGGGGTGGGCCAACCGACCCATGTCCCGACCCAATAACATGGTGCCAGCTAGTTGGATGTCGCCGCCCGCCTGATCTATGATGTCCGTATCCGCACCGTCCAGGAGTCGCGCCTTGTTTTCGATATCCAGATAGTGCGCCAGTGTGAAACCGATCCGGGTTCGAAGAACTTTTGGATGGTCCATGACAACGAACAGGGCTGGCGGCTCTCGCCCGCTTTCGATCTTATTCCCGACGTGGGGAGGAAGGGCGAGCATGTTCTATTCTTCGACCTCGGGGCAAACTATCCCGGCCGAGCAGACCTCGAGACTCTGGGGAGACGCTGGGGTATTCGCAACGCGGAGAGCGTGGTGGCGCAGGCATTTGAGGCCATGGCCGGTTGGAGGGAGGCGTTTGCGAACAGTGGTGTAGAGAAAGAAGACGCCATCCGGTTCAAGGAAATCGGCTCACATCTTCAGGAGTAATCCCTGTCTCAGCCGGTTCCGGGGACGCCGCGACAGAACCCGCGGCCTTCAGTCAGATACGGGCATAGCTCATCAAGACCGCTCATGGCAAACCAACTCTTCCACCGCTCATAGATGTCATCCGAGCTGAGTCATGTGACGGTTGTAAGGTTCTCGCCCGGGAAGCAGGTGTCAGGAATAGCCTGACTCTATTTTCAGGATACGCCCGATTGCGGAGAAACAATGATGTGTTAGCGTAACAGGCGGTGTATTGAGGAGTACGATAAAACATGGCGATTGATTACATGATCACCCCATCAGGCGACCAGGTCCGGGTTGTCGGAACTGGCGTGCTGACGACGCGTGACTTTATAGCTGCGGTCGAACGTATCCATTCCGATCCCCGTTGTCTTCCCGAATCCTCCGCACTCATTGACTTGCGTGACGCCACCTATGAGCCCAAGGATCAGGCGGAAGTCATTGATATCGCCACCGCACTGGAGGCGTTCCGCTCCGTTCTCAATAACAACATTGCTATCGTTGCCAGGCGATCCACGATCTTTTTCGCCGAACTCTTTTCCGCCCACGTCCGGGCTGCGACGCATGTCGGGGTCAGGGTGTTTACGGATCTCGGCGCCGCCGTGGCATTTTGCGGGAAGGGTGGTCACCCCTCCTGAGCCTTGTGGTCGCAAGGAAGTGAAGCTTCGCCACCGGCTTCTCAGGGATCCGCCAGTGAAGCGGGTGGTGAGGTCCCACTTGCTCAGGATGGGGTTACGCCGGTCAAATGGATGCCCCATCTAGAACTCTGTCATGCGTCCGCCCGGACAATGAGGGAAAATCTGTTATTGTTCCTTCCGCCCCCATTCTGGCATCATGAACCGCATGCGGCTTTCGATTGTCATTCCTGCACATAATGAGGAACACCGTATCGGGCGAATGCTCGACGGCTATCTTCCCTTCTTCTCTGAACGCTATGGCGATGACGTCGAATTCCTCGTGGTGATCAATGGGAGTACCGACGACACTCAGGGGGTTGTTGAGGCTTACCGGGGACGTTATCCGACACTGAGGACGCTAATCGAGCCCAAGCCGGTCGGAAAGGGCGGGGCGCTGATGATCGGCTTTCGCGAAGCCCGGGGCGACCTTGTCGGGTTTGTCGATGCCGATGGTTCCACTCCGGCGGCGGCTTTTCAGGATCTGGTGGATAACATTGGCGACGCCGGTGTCATTATCGCCTCCCGCTGGTGCGCCGGGGCGCAGGTCAGCCCCAAACAGCCGCTCGATCGGCGCCTGTCGTCGCGGATCTTCAATCTGATCACCCGTCTCTTGTTCGGGTTGCGGTTGACCGACACTCAGTGCGGCGCCAAGCTCATGCAACGCCATGCGTTGCAGACGGTTCTGCCGATCATCGGGATTACCCGGTGGGCGTTCGATGTGGACCTGCTTTTCCAGATGAGGCGGGCGGGGTTTAAGATCAAAGAAATTCCGACGATCTGGCGCGATGTGGAGGGGTCGAAAGTCCAGATCGGCAAGGCATCAACGGAAATGATGCTGGCGCTGACGCGACTCCGGTTGATCTATTCCCCTTTCCGGTGGGTGGTGTCGTCCTATGATCGGTTTCTTGCCCCGTGGATTCATCCTGCGGGCGATGCACAAGATTATCTGCTCACCCATAGTTTGATGCTCTTCGTTGGGGCGCAATTCGGGAATGTCTGCAACCTTCTGTTTCAGGTTGCGATGATGAGGATGTTGAATCCGGCCGATTTTGGCGTGTTGTCGGCCATGTTTGGGGTGCTCATGGCGGTTGGCATGCCTCTGGGCGCGCTAGGGGGGACGGTTACCCATTATACAGCACATTTCATGGCGCGCCAGGAACAGGAAAAGATCAAGGCCATGATGGTGGGGGTAGGTCGCGATCTGTTGATTCCGTCGGCGTTAATGATCGGGGCGGTGGCGCTGTGGCAGAGGCAGTGGATGGAGTTTCTGAGGCTGGATGGAGCAGGACCGCTGTATTTCGCGGCAACGATCATGGTGGTCGGTTTTTATATCGCCGTACCGACAGCGGTGCTGACCGGCGTGCAGGCGTTTGAATGGGCGGCTACGATCGGTAACAGTTGGGCGGTGATCCGGTTGGTGACGGGGTTGCTGCTGGTGCTGGCAGGATTAGGCGTGGCGGGTGGCCTGACGGCGCATCTGGTGGGCGTGCTGGCGGGCGGGGTAGGGGCCGTGCTTATTTGTCGATCCATACTGGGACGTGCATGGCCGAAGGCGGAACGACCGGCGGGGCTATACCGGTACATGGTCGGGTATATGGGGGCCTTTGCGGCTTACGGCTTGTTGGCCAATGCTGATGTCGTGCTGGTTAAGCACTACTTCCATGCGGATCAGGCGGGCTTGTTTGCCAAGGCGGCGATGGTGGCGAGGATTGTCTTCTTCCTGCCCAGTCCCGTGGCGGCGGCGATGTTTCCCAAGGTGACGTCGGCAGGGGAGTCGTCTCAGGCGAGTCGACGGACGTTGTTCAAGGGGATGGCCCTGGCGGGGTTGATTGTAGGGGCGGCGGGAATGGTGTGCCTGGCGCTGCCGGGCCTGATTCTCAGGATACTGGCAGGCGGCGTACATCCCGGGCAGGTGGCGTGGGTCCGGGGCATGGTGGTGGCGCTGGCCCCTCTGACCATGGTCATGCTGATTTTGAATTATGAGTTGGCGCAGCGCCGCTTCCGGATCACGATCCCGCTGGTATTGTGCGCGGCAGGATACCTGCTCGGAGTCATGCGGTGGCACGAGACCCCCCTGCAAATTGTGGCGGTGTTGGGCGTGGCGTCGATGTCGGCATTGGTGCTGTGCCTGGCCGTGTTGCCCAGGCGGGAGAGTGGGGACCATCGCTCAGGCGTAGAGGCCCGGGATGAGACCGGTTGAGCCAGCAAGCTTGACGCGAGATTTATCTTGTCGTACCATTTCAAACATGAAGACGACACTTACAGTAAGAAATCAGATCAGCATCCCCAAAACCCTATGCGATCGGCTTGATCTGAAGCCCGGGACGCGCATCGACTGGGAGATTTCGGGCGAAAAACTGGTGGGACGTCCGCTTTCGGAGCATGCCTGGACGAAGTTGATCGGTTTGCGAAAGGATGGCCCCGGTCTTGTCACCCGTCTTCTGAAAACCCGCGGAGAGGATCGTGCGCGTGAAACCCGCAAACTGGCTGGATAGCAGTGCTGTGCTGACTCTATTGATGGCCGAGTCCGGATACGACGTTGTTCGGGATCTGCTGATCGAGGCGGAGGAAGGGCGAGCCGGGGTCTATCTGGCGCAAATATCGCTGGTGGAGGTGGCCCATGCCATCGCGCATTCGCATGGGGCCGAAGCGGCCATGGACGATATTCGCCTGGTGCAGGAGATGCCAATGGAGATACAAGGGGCCACGCACGACCAATGTCTGCGAGCCGGTTTGCTGCGCGGGCGCTATCGGCTCTCGACGGCTGATGCCGTCATTGCCACTCAAGCTCAGGATGCCGGGGCTGTCCTGGTTCACAAGGACCCTGAATTCGAGGGTGTGGAAGGGCTGAAGCAGTTATGCCTGCCTTACAAGCCGACGAAGCGAGGGAAGCCGCAGGGCCAGACATTGGACCACAGGCGCCTCAACGAGCGGGGCGGGGCGGTGTAGCAGCGGTTACTCCCCGGCCTCCTTCCGGGTCCTCTCTGCTCCGTGATATTTGCTCCGGGTTGTTTTCCGCAGTTTCTGGTGGCCGTGTAGCTGATTGACATGATCATGTCGATTGATATGATCGATGCATGATGAAGACGATAGTCTCGGCGGTTGAAGCGCGGAAGAATTTCGGACGATTCCTCAATGTGGTGGCGTTGACGAATACGGAAGTGACCATTGAGCGGGCGGGAAAACCAATCGCCAGGCTAGTGGGGCTCCATGGTCCCGTAGAAGGACGGGCGGGGAGTAGAAAACTCGACATCAGAACCAGCCGCGGACTGGGTCACGAGTTGTGGCGGTCAGTGGACGTCGACGCCTATCTTGCCAGGGAGCGTGCGGCGTGGGACTGATTCTTCAACGTGGTCAGACGGTGTTTGCGGATACGGTGACGTTCATCTATTACTTCGAAAATCATGCGGTCTA
>JBAXWO010000220.1:0-5025 GCA_037128375.1 bacterium | reverse complement strand
GCGGAAAAATCCCTTATCCGAAAGGGTGTGTGGGTTCGAGTCCCACCCCGGGCACTACCAATTAACAAGCGCATTTCCCAATAGAAATAGGGTATTCCTAGTATTCGGCCGCCTTCTATCCCGCAACTCCCTGCAGTTCAATACGACTTCTTGGAAGTCCTCAAACGGTCATATAACGGATACATGTCTACCTTTGAAAAGCCTGAACATTTGTATAGAGGGCATGGAAACCTATCCCGCCATGACGTAATGCCGGATCCACAGGGACTTTCCGCCCCGGGGCGGATCCGCCTTTGGCGGAAAAATCCCTTATCCGAAAGGGTGTGTGGGTTCGAGTCCCACCCCGGGCACGCCTTTCTTCCCTGTTGTGGACTCCTGGTCGAGAGGGCGCGACATTGAAAAAAAATCCTCGCAATGGCCTCGCGTTCTGGTAGCTTTTGCGCCTGATTTCACAAGGACCGCCGATGAATCTCAAGAAGCTTTTAAGCGAAGATACCGTCATCCTCGAATTGAAGGGGACGACCAAGGACGCGATCATTCAGGAGATGATCGATCTTCTTGTGGCGCGAGGGCGCATCAAGGATCGCGAGGCCGCCTTGAAGGCCGTCATGGAGCGCGAGCAGAAAATGTCCACCGGTATGCAGCACGGGATTGCCATTCCCCACGGCAAGACCGACTCGGTGGACAAACTGGTGACGGCCATGGCGATGAAGAAGGAAGGTGTGGACTTCGGGTCCATGGATGGTAAACCCTCCACGATTTTCATCATGACGATTTCGTCCGTCAGCAGGACGGGGCCCCACATTCAATTTCTTTCCGAAATCAGCCAGGTGCTCAACGATCCAGAGAAGCGCGAACGCATTCTGCTTGCCCAGAGCACGTCCGAGGTGATGGAAATTCTCACCACCTAACCTCGCCCGACAGGATCAAAGTCCATCGTGTAGGGGATTCGCGGTATCGATCCCAGGCTCTTTCGGCTGTCTGCACACCGCATTACGATTGACAGGGTCCGATGGGTTTTGCTAACAAGGCCGCCCTTATGGGACAACAACTTAGAGCAAGAGTCAAACGGGTGCGCCGCCTGCGGCGCGACAAGCGGAAGAAACTGGCGATCAAGGCTGTGGCCAAGGCGAAGAAGCCTGCGGCCAAGGTTTGAGGTCAGCCCCGCCGTGGGCGGGGTTTTCAGCTTCGTATCGTAGGGCGCGATGGCCGAGTGGTCAGGCAGAGGTCTGCAAAACCTTCCACACCGGTTCGATTCCGGTTCGCGCCTCCAATTATAACCCTCCACAAAACCCGATAAAAATGGGCACCTTGTGGGGGTTTTTGTGTTTCTTCGGGAAAAGGTCAGCCACGCCCCCAAACCGCCATTCTCATCCCACTACAGGAGACGCGGCCGGGTTGAAGGGATTCATTCGAATCGCCATCGAGAACAGGTATCCGCCCGGTTTCGGTAAGCGATACCCACATAGGTTTGCCCCGGGATGAGATGCGCTGATGGGCTAACCGATCTTCTGGAAGAACTCGATGGTCTCACCGTCCAGTCCCGTGCAGAAGGCGAGGCGGACGGAGAAGGGCAGCGGCTTCGAGTCCACCGTGACATTCTGGGGTTCCACCGTGCCCTTCGCGCCGGCAGCAAGGGCGTTCTTGAACGAGGCGTCACAGTCGGCGGTCTTGAGAGCGAAGTGCAACAGGGCGCCCTCCGGTTTGGCGCCAGCCTGACCACCCTCGAAGATCTCGATATAGCTCCCGTTCCCGGTGTCCAGCATGACCGCGCGGCCTGGGGCCTGACCCCAGCGGGTCGTCTCCCGGCATCCGAGGCCGTCGGTGTAGAACTTCACGGTCTTGTCAAAATCACTGGCGCGAAACGCAAGATGATGGAAACCACCGACCGAACCTGTGGAAGATCTCATGGATGTCTCCTTGGGCGGTTTCTCTTTCCCGCTTTATGGTGTCGAACCGAAGGTTGGTGGCGGGAGGGGGAGTCGAACCCCCGACCCAAGGCTTATGAGTCCTTTGCTCTACCAACTGAGCTATCCCGCCGTTATGTTCGTAAGATGCTTTCCTTGAAAACGTTGCGACTTCTCGAAAAGCCTCTCTCCTCTTTTCGGTAAAACCTTTCGCGATGCTTTCGCGAGGGGCAATCTCCAAAAACGAGTCCGTATACAATACCTGACGCCACTCCAGAATCAACCTTTTTCCCGCCACGTCCTGCGTTTCACTTGGTTCGTCTGGCTGGGCGGAAACCTGCTCGCCCCGTTCGTCCTTGAACCGGGGAGGGAGATGGGGATACGCTTCCACCACTTCTCTTCGGGGTAATTCCCAAGGGGGCAGGGGAGGTGTATGTGAGCAGCGGAGTTTTGCGGTCGATGACCCGTGCCCTGGCAGTGGGGGTCGTTCTGGCGACGGCGCTGGCTGGCGCCGCCACGCCGGACTCCCTGCGGGTGTACTCCATCCAACCCGCCTGTTTTGACTACCTCTTCACCTCGGTGAGTACCGGCGTGGATGGGAAGCCGATTCTGGCTTTCAACCACAGGAACGGCCGCACTTTTCTTGTCCGCATTGGCGGGCGCCTGGGAGATTATCGTGTGGCCGCCTACGAACCCAGGATCCGGCGAGTCTTCGTGCCGAGCACCAAGTCGGAACGCGAAGAGAAAGTCGGTCGCGCGATGCTGGAGACGTCTGACGGGCGGCTCCTTGAACTCGAACTTGCCCAGCCTCTCGTTCAGCCAGGGTGGATGGCCCATTTGGTCTCCGTTGCCACGGGCGAGTGGCGTCTGGTCAGGGAGCAGGATGAGTGGATGCCGGCGGGAGACAGGGTCCTGGTGAAGAGGATATCGGAGACGACGGTCTCGGTTCTGCGCGGGGATCAGGAAGACGTGATTCCTTTTGCCACCAGCGAGGAGAAAGCGACGCTTGTGGGCCTGTGGGAACAGTATCGCAAGCAGGTGGCGATGGACCGGAAGGTGGCCTTGCAAAAGGAGGAGGACGAGGCTCGGGAGGAGGCGAGGAATCCCCTTGCCGCCCGCACGGCGCCCCCCCGTCCTTTCGTCACGCGGCGGATTGTGGAACCGATCGCCAGAACCCGGGCCGTCTTTGGAACGGAATTTCGCTATCCGACTGAGTTCGAAATCAGGCCCGCTGTGATGGACGCCTCGGGAAAGATCATCCAACCCGCCCTGGTCATTCCCCGGAACTTCCAGACCCGGACCTCCGGCATTTCCATCGAAACGTATTAGGGATGGGGGCGCCTATTTTTCTGGCGTTGAAGCGAATGAATATCGTACCCTATTGCGCTCAGTGGGGCCAAAGTGTTTCGCGGGCTACATAGTCAACACAGGAGACATAGCGATGAACAGTCGGATGGCGTGGATGAAATATTCAATGGCAGCCCTTCTCTGCGGCGGACTTGTCGTAGCGGCGGGAGCGGGATGCAAACCGAAACAGGAAAAGCCCGCCACTCCTCAGGCGGTCAAGGCGCCGATACCGCCCGGGGCACCCGCCCCCGAGGCAAGCCCTGCGACACCTGCGCTGGATCCCGCCCTGGTTCTCGTGGAAGTGGAAGGCGGCAAACTCACGGTGGCGGAAGCCGACAAGCAGATCATGGCCATGTTGGGGCCCCAGGCCGCCCAGATTGGCGCGGACAAGATGGCGTCCTTGATGGGGCGCTTCCGGCAGCAGGCCGTTGACCGGTTCGTCATCCGTACGCTTCTAGTCAAGGAAGCCGATCGCCGCGAGATCAAGGTTGGTCCTGGCGAGGTGGAGAAGGCCATCGAGATCATCAAGGGACGCCTTCCTGAGAAAATGACCCTGGACGAGGCCCTGCAGAAAGAGGGCATGAGCCTCGATGAGTTGAAGGCCAACATGGTCGGCGAACTGCGCATCAAGCAGTTGGTCGAATCGGAAGTTCCGACCAATGCGACGCCCTCCGACGAGGAAGTGGCCAAGTTCTACGAGGAGCGGAAGGATCAGTTTACGACCCCGGAGAGCGTGGAAGCCCGCCACATCCTGGTGAAGGTTGAATCCACGGACGACGAGAAGACGAAGGCGGAAAAGAAGGCCAAGATCGAGGCGCTCCACAAGCAGTTGGTGGAGGGCGCGGACTTCGCGAGTGTGGCGAAGGCGAACTCAGATTGTCCGAGCAAGGAGCGCGGCGGCAACCTGGGGACCTTCCAGCGGGGACAGATGGTCAAGGCGTTCGAAGATGCCGCCTTTTCCCAGTCGACCAATGCGGTTGGACCGGTTGTGGAGACGATGTTCGGCTATCACATCATCCAGGTGCTGGGTCGGAAGCCTGCCGGGGTCACCACCCTGACGGAGGTCAAGGACCGGCTGGCCGAATCCATCAAGCAGCGCAAGCAGATGGAGAGTTTCGATGTTTTTCTGGCCAAGCTCAAGACCGGAGCCAAGATCAAATATGCCGAGGGGTTTAAACCTCAGTCACCGACGCCCGAATTGCTCGATGCCCGCTGACCGTCCGGTCACTTTGCCCCGAGAACTGACCCAGGCAGAGAAGGACGATCTGCCGATTTGATCAAACAGCGCCGGTTTGACCGGCATGGGGTTTGGTTTGGCGGGTCACGTTATCCCTTGTTCTTGCGGGCGGCACGTGCCTTTGCGGCGGCTTTTGCGTGGTTTTTGGCGCAGGCGATGAGGATGGACCTGGCTTTGGGCCGGGCGGGGGGTAGGGCGGCGACAAGGGCCGCAGCAGCCTTGGCGCGGGCCGTGAGGGCGACGGCTTCGGCGGCCTTCAATTCTTCTATCAGTTGGAGACGGTCAGTTTCGTTCATCCTGTGGTGTCAATATGGTGCCAGACAAGATCGGCCCAGAGTGTTTTGCCTGCTGATTTGGTTCTGGTGTCAATATGGTGTCACTATTGGTCGCTCTTTTTGGGTTTTCAGCGTACTTATTGTGACTTATGGCTGGTGACGGTAAAACCCTCAAAACACTCGTTTTGTTCAATGTTTGCAGGGGTTTTGTGTGGAGCCAGCTGTCGGGATCGAACCGACGACCTGCTGATTACAAATC
>JBAXWO010000022.1:0-14071 GCA_037128375.1 bacterium | reverse complement strand
TGTCGCTTGGCGCGTTGGCGTGGGCGGCCTGCGGAAAAGATCCCGGCTTCACGCCCGAGTTTCTGCTGGAGCAGGCGGGCCGTCACACGGCTTATACACAGGCGGATTTGGGGCGCCTGAGTTTGAAGAGCCCTATGGATCTCGGCGTGCTGAAGCGGAAATGGCTGGCCGCGCTGGAGGAAGCTCGCAACCTGGCATCTTCGCTTCCTTCCGAGGAAATAGGCTGCCTGTACATTGGACTGAATCAGGTGCCTGTAACGCCCGATCCGGCCTCGATTGAGTTCCGGACGCTGATTCGGCACCAAGGATCCGTTCGCGGGGCATGGCCGACGGTCAATCCTGTGGGGCGACTCTAGAAAACGGATTGTGCAGTTCGGATTCGCGAGCACGAACTCGAACGTCTGCTCACCGGCTCCGAAAGCCTCAGGGCTGGCAGGGCCAAAGGGGCATGAGGCCGCGCTGGATCCAGCAGGCGAGCAGGGCGGAGAGAATGGTGTCGATCCCCACGAAATGCGTTTCCACCAGTCCCTTGCCGATCGTGGTGGCCACCGACACGCCCGCCAGTGCGCCCACCAGATTGAAGAAGGTGGCCATGGCGATCGCCTGGCGCGGTGTCAGCACCTTCGTCGAAACGGTGGTGGCGATGGAATTGGCCGTGTCGTGAAAGCCGTTGATGTATTCGAAAGCCTGCGCGACCAGAACGACTGACAGGATGAGGATCAGCTCTCAAAAAATCCGGGTATAATCACGCCAAATGTTTCCAACGCTCACCCATTCCTAACAAAAAATCCATTCCCTTTCCTTCGGGGGTTGCTTACGATGCGCGCATGGCTAGGAAACATATCTTTATCGTGGAGGATGAGCCGGATATTGCCGACCTGCTTTCCTACAACCTGACCCGCGAGGGGTATGAGGTCAGTGTGGCGACCCGGGGTGATCAGGCCTTGATCGAGATCCCGCGCAAGAAACCCTGTCTGGTCCTATTGGACTTGATGCTGCCCGGCGTGGGCGGGTTGGAGATTTGCCGATTGCTGAAGGCCAAGCCTGAGACGGCGGGGGTTCCCATTGTCATGGTCACCGCCCGGGGCGAGGAATCGGATGTGGTGATCGGTTTGGAAAGGGGCGCCGATGACTACATCGTCAAGCCGTTCAGCATCAAGGTGGTTCTGGCCCGGATCCATGCCGTCCTGCGCCGCCGTGAAAAGGTTCCGGCCGCGACCGATGAGGTCCTCAAGGTCCACGATCTCACCATCAATCCCGGGCGCCACGAGGTGCTGTGCGGGAAGACGGCAGTCGAGCTCACGGCGTCCGAGTTCCGGTTGCTGCATTTTCTGGCGCAGCGACCGGGTTGGGTGTTCACGAGGGAGCAGATTGTGGATGGCGTGAAGGGCGAGGATTACGCGGTGACGGATCGGGCGGTGGATGTTCAAATGGTGTCCCTGCGGCGTAAACTGGGCAAGAGGGGCGACTACATCGAAACGGTGCGGGGCGTGGGGTACCGCTTCAAGGAGTAATCGGCATGCGGCGCAGAAGCCTGTTCTGGCGGGTATATCTCTATTTTCTGCTCATGGCTCTGGGAGCGCTCGTGGCCACCGAGTGGTACGCCGCCCGATCTCTCCGCCAGTTTCAGCAGGGCCAGATCGCCGCCGATCTTCTCTCCCGCGCCCGGCTTCTCGCGCGTGAGGTTCCGACGCTGTCCACCCCGGATCCGGTCGTGGTTGACCGGTTCTGCAAGGAACTGGGGCGACTGACCGAAACCCGCCTAACCGTGATTCTTCCGGATGGCGCGGTGATTGGAGATTCCAGCGAAGACCCGGCGACGATGGACAACCACCGGACCCGTCCGGAAATTGCGACCGCCCTGGCCGGCGAAACCGGCCAGTCCGTCCGCTACAGTGACACGCTGCACCGCCGCTTTATGTACCTCGCGGTACCGCTCCGCCTGGAGGGTGGGGCGGTGGCCGGGGTATTGCGTGCCTCGCTTCCCTTATCCGCCGTGGATCAAACCCTGGCGAGTGTTTTTCAACATGTGGCCCTCGGGGGATTGGTCGTGGCCGCGATGGCGGCTTTTTTGGCCTTGTTTCTTTCGCGGCGGATCACCCGTCCGGTGGACTATATCCGCCAGGCCTCCGAACAGTTTTCCCTGGGCGACTTGAACGCCCGGGTTCCGGTTCCCGATACGGAGGAACTGGCTGCGCTGGCCCGGACCATGAACCAGATGGCGACGCAACTCGGCGAGCGGATTCGCACCATGGGCCTCCAGAATAATGAGCAGAAGGTCGTTCTAGCGAATATGACGGAAGGCGTGCTCGCGGTGGACTTGGGGCAGCGCATCCTGCAGATTAACCCTGCCGCCTGCAGGCTTTTCGGCCTGAAGCAGGACGAAGGGCGCGGCCGGCATATTCTGGAAGTGGTTCGAAATATTGCCTTGCAGGAGTTTATCGGGCTGACCCTGAATTCCGACACGGTCGTGGAACGTGATGTGGTGTTCCGGGAGGACGAGGACCGGTTCATCCAGTTGCATGGAGTGGCGCTGAAGGATGAGGCAGGCACGGTCATCGGCGGGCTGGTGGTGATGAACGACATCACTCGTCTCAAGCGCCTGGAGTCCATGCGTCGGGATTTTGTCGCCAACGTATCGCATGAATTGAAAACACCCCTCACGACCTTGAAGGGTTGCGTGGAGACCTTGTCGGACGGCGTCGGGCCCGATCCGGCGGAGACGCAACGGTTTCTGGGAATGATGGGTCGTCAGGTGATCAGGTTGGAGGCCATGGTGGACGACCTGCTGATCCTGTCGCGATTGGAGCACGAATCCGAACGCCACAGCATCCAGTTGACGTCGGGGATGGTGAACGATGTCCTGGCCCGGGTCGCGCAGGCCTTTTTCGACCGGGCGTCAAAGAAGGGTATTCACCTGGTCCTGGATTGCCCGGATGCCATCAAGGCCACGTTCAATGCGGCCCTGCTCGAACAGGCCGTGGGGAACCTCATTGATAATGCCATCAAGTACAGCGGTGAGGAGACCCTGATCACGATTCGCGCAGGTTTGCAGGGAGATGGGGTGGCCATTGCGGTTTCCGACCAGGGGATCGGCATGGAGAAGAAGCACCTGGACCGCATCTTCGAGAGATTCTACCGCGTGGACCAGGCGCGCAGTCGTGCCCAGGGTGGGACAGGCCTCGGCCTGGCGATCGTCAAGCACATCGCCCTGGCCCATCACGGCAGCGTCTCGGTGGAAAGCACCCCCGGCCGGGGAAGCGTGTTTACCCTTCGTTTTCCCAGGGAGTGATCTGCGGGAAGGAAACAGTCGGACATGGACAATATGATCTCCACCCAGGCGGTCCGGCACTCCTGTGGCGCCTGTTGCACGCGACTTACCGGGTTCGGGGTAACCCTTCAGGGCGTGCCCGTTCTGGAACATATCAATCTGCACATGCATTGCGGGGAATTGACCGCGATCATCGGACCCAACGGGGCGGGCAAGACCACGCTGCTGCGGGCCATGATCGGCGAGATCCCCCACGTCGGTGCCCTGCGTTTCATTCATCACGGGAATGTGGAAAGCGCCCGGCCGCTTCGGATCGGCTATGTGCCGCAGCGCCTGGACCTTGACCGCACGTCGCCCACCACCGTGCTCGACCTGTTTGTCGGAGCCCTCAGCGGCTGGCCCCTGTGGCTGGGCGTTCGGGCCCGGAGGCGGGAGGAGGCCCGCGGGCACCTGGCCGTGGTGGGCGCCGAGTCCCTGATTAACCGGAAACTCAGCGAACTGTCCGGCGGTCAACTTCAGCGGGTTCTCCTGGCGCTCGCCCTCGCACCCAACCCGGAACTGCTGCTGCTGGATGAGCCGGTGGCCGGACTGGATCAGGTCGGGACGGAACTGTTCTACCAGACAGTGTCGCGGATGCGCACACAGTATGACCTGTCCATTCTGCTCGTTTCCCACGATTTAATGGCGGCGGCCAGCGTGGCCGATCGTATGATTCTCCTGAATCGCACCGTGTTATGCGACGGCGCCCCCGGGGACGTATTGGTCAGTCCGCTCCTGAAGCAGACCTTTGGCTTCACCCTCGCCGAGGCGGATCGGCGGCGGCAGGACGGGGAATCCGGGCGGCTTTCGAGGGAGCACTGCGAACTTCCGGAAGGAGGGAAAGGATGACTCTCCTGAGCGGCTGGATCGGACTGATGCCCTTCGACTGGGCGCACTACACCTTCATGCAGCACGCCCTGCTGGCGGTTTTACTGGTCACGCCCCTGCTGGCCCTGTTGGGGTGCCTCATCGTCAACAACCAGATGGCCTTCTTCTCCGAGGCACTGGGTCACTCGGCGCTGACCGGACTGGCGATCGGGACCCTGCTGGGGTTGCAGGCGCCGGTTCTGGCCGTGGTGGCTTTCGCGGTCGTCCTCGCCCTGGCTATGTCGTTGATGCGCCGCCATAGTGCGGTGCCGCCGGACACGGCGATCGCCCTGGTGATGGCTTTTGTGGTGGCTTTGGGAGTGGTGCTGCTGTCCCGCGGCGGCGGGTTCGCGAAATACGCGCGCTACCTGATCGGCGATATTCTCACCATCACCACGGGGGAACTCGGCGGCCTGGCGGTGCTGCTGGGCCTGGTGCTGCTGCTGTGGGGATTTCTCTTTAACGCGCTATTCTTTGTGAGCCTCAACCGCTCCCTCGCGGCCAGCCGCGGTTTTCCGGTTCGCGCCCTGGAACCGCTGTTCGCCGTCATCGTGGCCGTCGTGGTGGCGGTCAGCATTCCCTGGGTGGGCCTGCTGGTGATCAATTCGATGCTGATTCTGCCTGCCGCCACCGCGCGCAATCTGGCCTGGAACACCCGTTCCTACGTCGTCGGCGCACTGGTCATCGGTCTGCTATCCGGAATTCTGGGCCTGGTATGCTCGTATTACTGGGATACCGCCACCGGCGCCACCATCGTGCTCTGGGCCAGCGGATTCTTCGCGCTCTCCCTGCTTTTCAGGCGGTAAAATACAACGTATTAATTCCTTGAAAAGCCAATTTCCTACGGTATATTTCCCTCCCGATTCGATAGTAAATCAGGTCACAAAGAAGGGAAGCGAGGACTAAATGCGGACAATCATGTTGTGTGGAGCTTTGGCGGCGGCGGTGATGTTCGGGGGGATCGGCTGCGAGGACAGGGGGGGCTCGTCAGGCAGTGCGGCTTCAGGCCTGGATGTAAACGGCTTCTGGGAAGGGACGACCCCTAATGGCTCAACTTGCGCCGCAACATTGGTACAGGATGGCGCAAACGTCACCAGCGGCGGCGACGGCGGTCTGGCCAAGATCAACCGGATGGGAAGGATGAGCGGCACGCTGAGCGGCTACAACTTCAAATTCACGATGTCATGGGACGACGGCTCCACGGAAGAAGGGAGCGGCACGTTTGACAAAGAAGGCATGCAACTTGATGCCAATCTGCCCTCGGTCGGCGACTTCTATTTCTCGTGGCGCGGCCCTTCGTACGCGGAGCACAGCAAGCTGAGCGAGCCGCTGGCGTATTCTAAGTAGCGTTTGAAGGGGTGGTGGGCCGGGTCGTGAAGAAGATAATCTCTCCCTTCGTGACCCGGCCCTCCCTCCTTAGACGGCTGAGGGTGGCTCGCAATTGCTTGAGCATTGCCATCTCATTCGGATCCGTTGCCGCATCTTCAATCAAGTCCAGCAGGGAGACTTCCAGCGTCTCGATGGGCGTGCCCGGGGGGATGATCAATAGATTCCTGGCGGGGGAGATTTCCGCCAGTTTCAACCAGGGGATTTTGCGAAGGCACTCGCTCTGGCTGATCACCACGACACAACGTCCTTGCGCAATCTCTACCAGTTCAACCTGCCGGTTTTCGGGACGGTCCCGTCCGACAGCCGCCTCCGTCACCTTGGCAATGGCCCGGGCTCTGTCGGCGTCCACCTCAGCCAATAGGTCGAGAATTCGCTGGGGCAAGGTGACCGTCACAGGACGGCGTTCTTCGTTGAACTTGGGTGGTCGCCCTGCACCCAACTTGTTTGAGCTTGCTTTGTTCATTATCAACGTTAAAAGTAAGGTTTGAACGTAATTTCTACGCTGCAAAAACTTGATGACCACTTTGTACCCCATGCAGGCTAAGAAATGCAAGCGAGTGTTGAAAGAAGATGATCCTAAACCTGAAACCCACGCCATTCTCTTTCCGCGAGCGGATCGGTCTGTTGATCCTCTTGTTTGCCGGGGCTATCGGCCTTTATGCCGGGTGGCGACTATTCTGGTTTTTGACGGATGACGCCTTTATCGCGTTCCGATATGTCAGCAACAGCATACTGGGTCACGGATACGTCTGGAATCCGCCCCCTTTTCGCCCGGTAGAGGGCTACACCAGTTTTTTGTGGGTTGCGTTTCTGGACGGCGTTTGGCGAACCTTGGGCATTGAGCCGCCGGTCTCCGCCAACTGGCTGGCGCTTGCCTTTTCCGGCCTGACGCTACTCCTTGCCTCCGCCATGGTGCTGCAATTGCGATGGAGTGACCGCCTGCGTTCCTACCGTGTCGGGTTTGTCGCTCTGCTTCTACTCGGGACGCTGACGAACCGGACGTTTCTGGCCTGGACGAGTTCCGGCCTGGAAACCGCCATGTTCAATTTCTTCGTGACCCTCTGGCTGTATGCCGCCCTGTTCCGCCCACCCCTTTCAAGCGCCTCCAGCATTCTGATGTTGTCCACTGCTTCCGCCGCTGTGGCCCTGACCCGGCCCGACGGTTATCTTTATGCCGCCGCCGCCGTCGGGCTGACGGGAATGACCCTTCTCAAGGAGCGTGGGCGCCTGTGCTGGACTTGGTTTCTGGCAACGTTGCCGTTTGGCATTCCCGTTCTGCATGCACTCTGGCGACGGCACTTCTATGGGACATGGCTGCCCAATACCTACTACGCCAAACGGACAACCGCCTGGCCGGAGAGTGGAGGAAACTATCTTCATTCGTTTGTGTTGGAGTACGCCTTGTGGTTCTGGCTCGCCATCATGGGCGTCATTCTTCTGCGCCACGCCTGGTGCTATCTCCGGGATGGCCGGTCCGTGCGGATAAGCGACAGGCCCTCCGGGTTTCAGGCCGTTTACGAACTTGGAGTGCGCCTGATCCCGGTGCTAACGCTGGCGTTTCACCTTCTTTTTTACACCCTTCTCATCGGCGGCGATCATTTCGAGTATCGGGTTCTCAGTCACCTCATCCCGCTGCTGTTTGTGGCCTTGATCTGGGCGGTGAACAGCGTGGAGTGGCGGCTGACGCCGGCCCTGGGAACCGTGCTTGCCTGTATCTGTCTGTCCTGGCCGGTTCCGTGGGTTCACTGGGCCGCCGCGCAGCGCCGGGATGCAAGGCCGTATGCCCCGGAGATGGCTCGCGAAATGATCCTGGGGCCTGTTCCCATTGAACACGCCTTCCCCAAGGCCCTGCGAGGCTATACTCGCGCCTTTGACCAGTTGCAGGACTGGATGCTTCTTCACTACGTGTGCGTGCGGTACCACGGACATCGCTACTTCTGGCGACAACAGGTGGCGGACAGCCCCTCCCGCGAAGAGGGCTTGGGCATGTCGGGGGAAGACTTTCCCGTGCTGGCCACCCATACGGTTGGTATCCTCGGGTGGGTGCTGCCCCGGGTCAACATCATCGACCTTCACGGACTGAACGATTATGTGGTCGCCCGCACGCCGCACCCCTGGTACATGACGCGCCATATGGCTCACGAGCGGTACCCGCCATCCGGTTACGTCGAAGACTTCGTGCCCAACGTGACGCTTGAGGGGAAAAAGATCACAGTGACGCCGCGGGCCAAGGCGCTGACCGCCGCCGACATTATCGCGATCGAACGCCGCTGGGTTCAGAAGGTCGGCCAGCCGCTGACGCCTTCCCGGTAGCCAAGACGGTGACGGGGATCAGACTCAGAACCGATACTTGATGCCCGCGCCCATCCAGGTTGAATCGAGGGGGAATTCCCGGTCGGATGCGCGTACGCTGCCATTCAAGACGTGGTCCACAACCAGGGCGGCCTTGATCTGGCGGTAAATCAGATCCATCTCGACCCTCTTTCCAAGTTGGATAGCGCATCCCAGGCCCAACACGGTGCCGTCCTTGGTTCCGGTGACCTTCATGTCCTGGTAATCACCCTGCGACCAGGCCGGGTTGGAATCGAACGACCCGGAGATCAGCATCATGCCGGCCTCGGCAAAGGGCGTGAACCGCGTACCGTTCGGGTAAGCAGCCAGCAGCGACAGGATGGGGCCCTTGGCAACGAACGTTCCATCCGAATACGAGGTCTCGCCGGGTTCCTCGGTCCAGGTCACGGCACTGATCTTTTCATAGGAAATCCCGGCGCCAACCCACTTCAGCGGCCAGACGTTGGCGAAAACCTTGGTTGGCGTATAATCCTGGTCCTCCTTCAGCCTGTTGATGCTGCCCAGGAAATGATTGTTATCCGGACGGCTTTTGTCCGTCAGGGTGTACGTGGTGATGCGCGTGCCGATTTCGACCCTATTCCTCCACCATTCGTCACCTTCCTCAACCCCGGCAGGGAGGCGATCCATCCAGCCTAGTTCTTCCCCAACCGCCAACGGGACGGGTTCGACGGGAACGGCTTCGTGGGCGGCGGGGATGGGGACTTGATTGGTGGCGACGTGCTTCACCGGCTGGTTCGTCACGGCCGCTGTCGGGACAACGCTATTGGTGGCCGGCGGCTCGACGGCCGCATGGCTGCAGAGACCAAACGCCAGGAGGCCCACGATCATTCCCGCCTGTAATGTCCTGCTGAATTTCATGAAGACCAGCCCTTTCCTTATGATTGCATCCACGTTGAGAGGGATCCCACTGCGCCCCTGAGAGCCGGATGTATACAGATCAGGTGTTTCTTTGCCAAGCCGCATTTTGCAGGCATTCGCCTGCGGGTGCGATGGCGGAATATTACCATCGCATCCGGCGGGGCGCTCCAAATCCCGCATTGAACTCCGCCTTGTTTCCCTTCATAATGAGGGCTCTATGTGGCGAGGGTGAAATGAAGGCACGGTTCGATTATTTCCCGGGCGTGGCGGTAGGGCTGCTGTTGGCCGTTACGGCGGCGGCGGAGCCGGTGGCCTCGTCACGCGATATCGTGGCCGCCATGCGGGCCCTGCCTGTGGAGGCGAACGAACCCCTCGAGGCCCTCTTTGCCTTTTCGGCGGATCCCCACGGCACATTTGATCCCGGCGCGGTCAAGCCCCTGGTAGATTTTGTGCGCACCGCCTGTGCGGCGGACAGCGGCTGGGAACTTCCCGAGCGGAACGGGGCGGCGGGCTCGGCGTATGTCGTGAAGATCAAGGCCCCCTTCGCGCATTATCTCGCGCTTAATTTTCATCCGGGAGTGCCGGACTATGCCGTGTTCCCGGCCTCCCTGCGGTACTCCGCCTGTCTCGACAGTAACGCCATGCAGCGCGCCTACGCCTGTATAGGAGCCGGCCCCACCGGCGCGCAGGACTATGTGTCCGCCCGTGTGTCCGGCATGGAGGAAATCACGCCCAATCCCGAATCGGGCAGCTATTTTTCGTACACGAATTCCAGGATCTTCCTGCGCTGCAAGGTCGAGGGCCGGGATGTGGTCTTCTCGTGCTCCGAGACCACGGCGCCGTCCACGTTCAGCCTGCGCGGCGTTCCGGTCGGTTCCCTCGGGCAGGCCTTGTTCTACTACAGCGAAAAACCGGGCTTGAACATGAAGGGCATGACCTGGATGCTCTCCCAGATCCGTAACTCGACCACGCTCAGCGTTTATGTCGCGCTGGGTTCCAATGAAACCGCCGTCACGACCTTCGCCTGGTTGAATGCCGGCTGGAAGGGCCTGAACGTCACCCGGTCCGAGCACATTCTCAATTCGCAGGTCAGTATGCTGGAGTGTTCCCGGCGGATCGCCCAGGACCCGCACGTCACGGCGCCGCTCATCGCCGCCATCGTCAAGGAGGTCAACGGCATGCCGTCCGCCGACATTGACGCCGACTATGAGCGGTACCTGGCCTACATCAGGATGTGGCGTGACAACGGGCGGAAGGGGCTGTTCGCGTGCGACTCGCTCTTAACGGATCTCTACGACCAGAAGGCCACCCAGGCCCTCCCGCTGACGTACCGGCGGGCACTCCTCGTCCAGGAACGGGTGCGGGCCCTGATGGGCGTCCCAACCTGGTCCGCTAATCCGGGCGGGGCACTGGCGGGTCAGCTTTGACCTGGCGCTGAGGGATCCGGTCAATGCTCGGAGCCGACCTGCCGGAACAAGTCCTGGATGATCTTCAACTCGATGCCGTAGATCGCCACTTTGCGCTGGTGATCGGAGGTGAGGTAGACTCCCTGAAGGCACCGTTGCGTGTCGAAATAGGTGGAGAACACGCAATTGTGGAGGACTTGATGGCAGAGGAAGAGCAGATCGTGTGACACGGGATGCCCCGCCTTCAGGTCATAGAGCACCTCGAACGACGACTCTCCGACGAGCACATCCGTCTTGCGATGTGCGGGGTAGGCGGTCATCGGGATGGAGCGCTGAACGAGGGCGTCGCCTAGCAGAAAGGCGTTAATCAGGCGGCGAATGCCGTAGAACCCCAGGACTACGGTTTCCTCCAGTTTCACGCAGGAGGCTTCGCTCCAGCGGTGGGGTTGGGTGATCTCATGCAGGATTTCAGCCTGCCTCAGAAGCTGCTGTTTCCAAGGGTACGAGGTTGTCGGCATGGCGTCCTCCCGGGTTGTCTCCCCTCAGGGGAGAAACTGCTTCTTCTTTAGCTTTTCCGGGAGGTAGTGGTCGAGAACGAAGTTCAGGCCATGCTTGGCGAAAGCCTGCTGCTCGATGCGCACGCCCATTTTAAGCATCTGGTTGAGGGTGGCCTGCCACTCCTTATGGTGTTGAATGAACGGGTCGTTTTTCAGCGCATCCTTCGCCCGCTTGATATCCGCCTCCTCCAGCGGGTGGGTGGCATCTTCCAGATTGTAGTCAATAATGTCCTGCGGGGTGACCCCGAGGTAGCGTGCCTGCGGCACGCAGAAGTAGCGGTTGATGTGGGCGGCCTGTCCGGACCCGACCTTCAGGGTGCGGTAGATGTTGCAGTAACCGTAGGGATCGCCATCGGTGAAGACCAGCACCGGCAGCCGCTGGTCATCCGCCAGGCGGCGGATGAACCGACGGCATGCCCGGGTGGGGACCCCGCTCATGGAGATGAGGATGCAATTGGCCTTCTCATAAAACACATGGTGTACCAGACGTTGAAAGAGGGAGGCGGTTTCGATCACGAGGATCAGGGCGGCCTTGGATTCGAACCGCAGGTGCTCGACGCGGGAGGGAATGCTCCACGCGCCGCTGCCCAGTTTGGCACAGTTGATCTTGATGGTTTCGCCGGTCACGGGGTTCTGATCCAGGACGATCAGCGGCCCGGTCACGTCGCCGCCGCGCTCCTCCGGGATATACCCGAGCTGTTCCCGGTTGATGCCGAGCATGGCTTCCATGTCGTCCAGCAGGGCGTCGCTTTCCGGCTGTTCGTCGAAGCGGCACTCCCCCCAGCTTTTGCTGTTGTAGTAAACCTCGCGCTTGCCCGCGATGTCGTTCTTGTCGAGCAGGTCTTTCTTGGTGGTGGCCATCAGCCGGACCGACTGGGCGAACGTCTTGACGGTGTTATAGGTCAGCGTCCGCGTCGCCACCTTGCCGCGGATTTCGAAATGGCCGCGCTTGAGGTCGTACCGCACATTCGACAGGGCGCGGACCGGGAACCGCATGCTTGGTTTCCGATGCTTTTTCACGATGTCGGTATGGATGTCCTGGCTGATGCCGACAATCCGCCTGCCGGCTTCCTGCCGGTCGACCAGTTCGATCGAATCGCCGCCGGCCTTGCCCGCCGGCTTCTTGTTTTTGCCTTTTGCCGCCATAAAATGCTCCGATTCCGGATTAGGGGGTTTCCAAATGGGTTCGTTCCAACAGGTCGTTCAGGCTGCTCACCACGCGGGCTTCCTCCCGTTCGGACAGGTCGAGGATATCCTTCAGCCCGAGCGCCAGGTGGGGGATGTACAGGGCGATATAGCTGCGTTTCCGGTCCTGCTCGGCCAGTCGCCGCCGTTTGTGGAGGAACACGGCGAGCCGGCGGCCGCACTCCTGGAGCCCGAACGTGATCTCGCGGATGATCTCGGGATAGTGGGCGATGGCCTCCTTGCTCTCGCTGGTGAAGGGGACCCAGACGCTGGCCATGTGGACCATGATGACCACCGGCCCGAGAGGCAGCGAGCCGCGCGGCTGGGCAAGCCCGTAGCTCTTCCAGTTCACCGCCGTGATCGCCTTGGTGATCGAGCAGGCGCCCGCCATGTGCAGGAGGGGGACCCGGTTGGCGAAGCGCATCACGCGGGCCGGTTCCTCGGCGCCGAGGTCTGCCTGATCGCCGGGTTTCACATACGCCAGGCCCACTTCCACCTGGAACGGGTTGCCGCGATAGACGGTGGGCGGGCGCGTCACGGCAGTGAGAAAGTCCGCCGCCATCTCCTTCTTGAGGCCGGCCAGAAGCTGTTCCTCGCCGATCGGCGACAGGCAGTCCGTAGGAGGACGCATCAGCTTGGTCTCGTTGATGGCCTTGTACAGCGCTTCGCTCTCGCGATGGGCGATGCGGGTCGGGTTGGCCCGGGGATCCAGTCCGGCGCGTTCACAGATGTCGAGCGCCACCTTGCCGCTCACCCGTGAGAAGTCCTGCGACAGCGCCGCTCGCAAGGTGCGGGCGGGCGTGTCCTTCATCATCTGCATCAGGAGCCCCAGTTCCACGCCGTGGGGATGGGGCTTGATTTCCACCGGTGGCGGCGGTAGGTGGGTGACCCCCCTGAAGAAGGTGACCCAGGGCGTCTCCGCGCCGGACGGTCCGCCGGGTTCCCCGCCGGGCGCGTCGCCGGCCTCTTCCGCGGGGCCCTCCTTTTTCAGCAGTTGCGCCCGGAAGTGGAGTTGAAGGTGCGGGTTAACGATGGCGCACTGCTTAAGATATTCCTCCACCGAACGCGCTCCGCGGAAATAAGCCGCCTCCATCTCGATCTCGACGCAGGTGCCGTGGGCGGAGGACACCGTCCCGCCCGGAGTGCCGTCCGCCCCCGTGGGATGAAACTCGGGGCGCCACTCGATCATGACGTCCTTGAGAATCGTCGGCGTGTTCTTGCGGGTATCGATCTGCACGTCGATATGGTGGGCCTGTTTGGCGCCCGCCGTGCGCGAGAGGATTCGGGTCGGGTGCCCGGTGGTCAGTTGTCCATACATGCCGGCCGCGCTGATGCCGATGCCCTGCTGGCCCCGCGACATGCGGAGGCGGTGAAACTTCGAGCCATAGAGCAGTTTGGCGAAGATTTTTGGAATCTGGGCGCGCACGATGCCCGGTCCGTTGTCGGTGATACCCACGCGAAAACGGTTCGGGCCGATCTGGCGGATGTCCACGCTGATCTCGGGGACGATGCCCGCTTCTTCGCAGGCATCCAGCGCGTTATCCACCGCCTCCTTCACCGTGGTGAGCAGGGCCTTGCGGGGATTATCGAATCCCAGCAGATGCCGGTTCTTGAGGAAGAATTCGGAAACCGAGATGTCTCTCTGTTTCCGCGCCATGGTTTCGGCCGTTTCGGCCGCAGGGGTACGTTTTGACATGCCGGTAGTGAGCCGCAGTTTGGCCGGAAATTCAAGCAAAAGCCGCGCGAGGCTCCACAGAGACCCCCACACGATCCCGAAGCGCCAAAAAAGTTTATACTTTGTATTGCAAAGCACTTTGCTATTCTGTAGTCTGTCTCCATCGAAAGGGATAAACCATGATCGCGAACCATATTCACGATGCCCTGGCCCAGGTGAAGCTCCTGCAGGAGTTCATCATGGAGAAGAACCTGTTCAAGGGATACTCGGGCAAGGCCCGCCTGCTGGCCGGAAGCACCACCTTGATCGGGGCGTTGATCCTCAATTCGCCCCGGGTTCCCGCCGAACCCTGGGTTCACCTGGCGGGGTGGGGGATCGTGCTGGCGATCAGCGTGATCGCGAACTATGCCGCGCTCGTCTACTGGTTCTTGTTCGACGAACGGGCCCGCCGCAATCCCGTGATGCTGAAGCC
>JBAXWO010000219.1:0-5076 GCA_037128375.1 bacterium | reverse complement strand
AATAGAAAGGGCATTCAAAGGGGGGGTACAAATTGTACCCCCCCTTGGTCTTGAGTTCGAAACGGCCGGCGGCCGCCAGCGGCTCCAGTGCTGGAACACCGAGGGTGTCTTCCGGTTGATCCAGTCCATCCCCAGTCCCAAGGCCGAACCCTTCAAGCGCTGGCTCGCCAAGGTCGGCTATGAGAGGATTCAGGAGATTGAGGACCCCGAACTCGCCACCAAACGTACCCGTGCCCTCTACCAAGCCAAAGGTTATTCGGCTGACTGGATCGAGAAACGGATGCGCTCCATTGCCATCCGAGATGAACTCACCGACGAATGGAAGAAGCGCGGTGTCAAGGAACAGCGCGAATACGCTATCCTGACCGCTGAGATTTCCGAGGCCACCTTTGGTCTCACACCGACCCAGTACGCCGAGTTCAAGCGCCTCAAGCGCGAGAACCTCCGCGACCACATGACCGACTTGGAACTCATTTTCTCGATGCTCGGCGAGGCTGCCACCACCGAAATCGCCCGCAACCGCGATGCTCAAGGCTTCCCGCAGAACAAACAAGCCGCCCGTTCCGGCGGCACGGTCGCAGGTAGCGCCCGCCGTGATCTCGAAAAGAAGAGCGGCCGGAAAGTCGTCACCAGCGAAAACTACCTCGCGCTCACGCAAGCAGCGAGGAAAGCGCAACGCCTGGCAGGTACGTCCGCCAAAAGGAACCTGAGCCACCAATGAAAACAGCCAAGAAGAAACAACCTCCGGCCCCGCCTCCAGCGTCACCCCCGTCACCCGCGCCCAGCCGCGCCTCTTCCTCCTACGACCTGACCGACGCCGAGAAGCGCGACCTCATTGAGTTGATCAAGCAGGGCAAACCGCTCCCGGAGAAATACCGCTTCCTCCTCTTCGCCGACAAACGGGAGGTCGAACTCGTCTGGAACGGCAAGACCCGTGAAGTCTGCACCGCCATCCTCCCGTTCCAAACCCTCGAACACATTGACGAGGTGCTTCAGAGCCTCCGTGGTGAATCTTTCTCCATTCCCGCAGTCGTATGGGGCCGGGATATTGTTCCGAACGATACTCGCTCGTCATCAGGGGTATGGCTTATACAACGCATTACAAAACAACAGGGTACGCCGTGTCTGTATGTTCTGGTTGCCAGCAGATTATGATGAGGAGGCAAATTGTCTTGTTCCATCGTGAGGGGGCTTCTAGGCTGATCCGAGAGAGGTTACTATGAGCATGCCGTTGATTGAGCTTCAGAATGTCACGAAACGCTATGGCCAGGATGAGCCTGTGCTCCAGGGAATTTCCCTTGCCATCCAGGCGGGTGAAACGCTGGCGGTGGTCGGACCTTCGGGGTCCGGGAAGAGCACCCTGCTCAACCTCCTCGGCGCGCTGGATGCGCCTACCACGGGCCGGGTTCTGTTCGAGCAGGAGGATCTGGCGCAGTATGGCGACGACCGGTTGGCGGGGTTCCGTAATCAGGCCGTGGGGTTCGTGTTCCAGCGCCATCATTTGCTCCCGCAACTGACGGCCTTGGAAAACGTGCTGGTCCCAACGCTGGTGCCGGCGTCGAAACGGCGGGATGCGGCGGCAGAACGGGCCGGCCGCTTGCTGGAACGGGTGGGCCTGGGCGGCAGGGTTCATTCCCGTCCCGGAGAGTTGTCCGGCGGGGAGCGTCAGCGGGTGGCCGTCGTCCGGGCGCTGATCAATGCGCCCAAGTTGATTCTGGCCGACGAGCCGACCGGGTCGTTGGATGCGACCACGGCGGGATCGCTGGTTGACCTGCTGGTGGAACTCAACCGGGAAGAGGGCGTGGCGCTCGTCATGGTGACGCATGCCGCCATCCTGGCCCGGCGCATGGACAAGGTTCTGGAACTACACGCGGGTAGTCTTGGGAAGGGTTGAGGGGCGATCATGGGGGCGAGACCTTTGACAGTCTGGCGGTTGGTCTGCCGCACGGTGATCTATCACGGGCGCAGTCACCTCTGCCTGGCCCTGGCGGTTGCGGCCTGCACGGCGGTGATCACGGGGGCCCTGACGGTGGGCGACTCGATGCGCCATACGCTGCGCACCCTGACGGATCAACGGCTCGGAAAGGTCCGGTATGCCCTGTTTACCGGAGGGCGCATATTCCGCGGGGAGGTGGCGAATGCGACAGGTTCCGTTCCGGTTCTTCGCCTTCCCGGGATCGTGACGACGGGAGATGGAGCGTGGCGGGTGAACGGCGTGCAGGTGCTGGGGGTGGACTCACGCTTTGCCGGGTTGGCGCTCGCCCCGGGGTTTCCTGAACTGACCGATGGCATGGTGGCGCTTAACATGGCCCTGGCCCGGCGCCTGGGTGTTCAGGTTGGGGATGAGCTGATCGTGCGCATGGCGAAACCCGCCTTGACGGGCGAATTGGCCTGGGACCCGAAGGGTGAAACGTCGCGGTCGTTCCGTGCGCGGGTGCAGGCGATTGTCCGGGACGATCAAGCGGGACGATTCACCCTCGAAAATACCCAGGTGCCGCCGCTGAACGCGTATGTGGCCCTGCGGGCGATGCAGGCGGTTCTCGAGAGTCCGGGTCGGGTCAATATGTTGCTGGATGGACCGGAGTCCGGCGTTTCCCCGTTGGCACTTAATGACGCCCTTGGAAAGGCATGGGCCCTTTCGGACAGGGGACTGACGCTGACTGAACTCCCACGGGGCGCGGGATTTGAATTGCGGAGTCACGATGTGTTTTTGGGGCCGGATGTGGAGCGGGCGGCCCGCGGGGTTCCCTTCCGGGCGAACGGTGTCTTTTCGTACCTGGTGAACAAGATATCCTTTGGAAACAAGGCCACCCCGTATTCATTCGTTGCCGGCCTGGAGCACCTCCCGGCGGGAATGAATGTGGCGGCGGATGAAGTGGCCATCACGGACTGGCTGGCGGAGGACCTTGCCGTGACCAACGGGGCTGCGGTGACGTTCAAGTATTTTGTGCTGGGCCCGTTGAGGGCGTTGATTGAGACCAGTGCGGTGTTCCGCGTCGGGTGCGTGGTGCCGGTGAAGGACGTTGCGGATCCGACGTTGATGCCGGAGATGCCGGGCATGGCGGAGTCCCCAAGTTGCCGGGATTGGGAGTCGGGTGTGCCGATCGACCTGGCGAGCCTGCGCCCCAAGGATGAGGAGTATTGGGAGACATGGCGGGGCGCTCCCAAGGCCTTCATCCACCTGGAGGCCGCGCGCGCCATGTGGAGTAACCCGTGGGGGAGTCTCACGTCCATCCGCTATCCTCCCGCAGCGGGTGAACCGGGCGGACTCGAGGCGCAGCTGGCGGCCGCCCTGAGTGAGCATGACAAGCCTTTGTTCAAGCCGGTGCGCGATGAAGCCCGGCAGGCCTGGAGCCAGTCGTTGGATTTCGGGCAACTCTTTCTTGGG
This sequence comes from bacterium, assembly GCA_037128375.1. GTDB lineage: Bacteria > Verrucomicrobiota > Kiritimatiellia > CAIKKV01 > CAITUY01 > CAMBRF01. Next base: position 1,688 of record JBAXWO010000219.1, on the reverse strand, counting down.
CTCAGTCTTTTCCTGGTGGTGTCGACGGTGTGCATGATGGGGCTCCTGTTCAGGCTGGTGGCCGGGCAGCAGATCGAACAGGCGGGCCTCCTGATGGCGGTGGGAATCGGGTCCCGGGTGGCGCACGGTTGGCTGATGGTCGGGACGGTGTTGACGGCGATGATCGGCGGTGCTTTCGGACTGCCGGTCGGGCTGCTTTACGCGCGGGGCCTGCTGGCGTGGTTTGAATCGTTGTGGCGGCCGGCGGGAACGCTGGAACTCCTCTTCAGGATCAACGCGGTTCCGCTCGCCGTGGCCTGGGGCGCGGCCGTGGTGCTGGCGCTGGGTTCGGCCCGGTTCATGGTGTGGCGTTTGCGGGGGCAGCCGATACGCGGGATGCTGGGCACGGTCGAAGGTGAGGACTCCTGCCGGCACCGGCGGGGGCGCCACCTGATGGGGATGATCTGGGCGGGGCTGGCCCTGGTGGTGGCCGGGGTGGCGGCATGGAAGGGCCGGGGTGCGGACAGTGCGCAGAAAGTGGCTTTCTTTTTTCTGTCGGGGGCCTGTTTGCTGGCCTTGGGTATGGAGACGTTACGGTGGTTCGTGGATACCTGGGGTATGCGCCGCACGAACCGGCTGACGGATATAGCCGATCTGGCGCGGCGTAATGCGGGGCGGCATCCGGGGCGGAGTATGTTGATCTCCGGAATGGTCGCGTGCGCCGTGTTTCTCCTCGTGGTTGTGGTGTTGTTTCAACCCCATGAGGCCAATCCCCGTTCGACCACGTCCGGCACAGGCGGGTATTCCCTGATGATGGAGACGGATGTCCCGATCAGCGCGGATTTGAATAGTCCGGCGGGACGCAGGGCTTATGGGCTTACCGAGGGAGAACTGGAGGGGGTTGGCGTTTTCGGTATATGGGTACGGCCCGGGGATGACGCCGGCTGCGGGAATCTCAGTCGGGCCCAGGAGCCGCGCTTGCTGGGGGTGGACGCGGAAGGCCTCGCGAAGAGAGGTGCTTTTTCGTTTCTGAAGACGATTCCCGTGAAAGATGGGGTTTCCCCGTGGTTATTGCTGGAGGCCGATCCTGGCTCGGATGTAGTTCCTGCGCTTGCCGATGAAAACACGCTGATGTGGGGATTGGGGAAATCCCTGGGCGATGAGTTGGAGTACCGGGACGAGCGCGGGCGCCCATTCCGCGTGCGGTTTGTCGGGCTGTTGGCCAATTCGGTCCTGCAAGGTGGAGTCCTGATATCCGGGCGCGCCATGCGGGATCGCTATCCATCGATTGTGGGGCAGAATCTGTTCCTGATGGATGTGCCGGGGGGCGCCGAGGGACGCGTGGCCGACCGGGTGGGGCGGCAACTGCGCGACGAGGGGGCGGCGATGACGGTATGTGCGACGCGTCTGGCGGAGGGTGGGGCGGTGACGGTTCTATATCTCAAACTCTTTCAGACGCTCGGCGGGTTGGGGCTGTTGCTGGGAGTGGGGGTTGTCGCCCTGGTGGTGATCCGGAACGCGTGGGACCGACAAGGTGAACTGGCCCTGCTCCGGGCGGTCGGTTTCTCGCGGCACGATGTGGCGGGGGTGCTGGTTGGCGAACAGGTGTGGTTGGTTGGGTGGGGGATGGCGGTGGGCGTGCTGGCGGCGCTGGCCGCCGTGGGGCCTGTTCTGGACGGAAGCCGTCTGCTTTCTGCCCTATGGCCGGG
>JBAXWO010000218.1:0-5078 GCA_037128375.1 bacterium | reverse complement strand
GACGTTTCGCCTCACCGTCGCGGCAGCTTCAGTCGCCGTCATGGTCGCCGCGGCATCCATGCTCGGCGGGTGTGCAACCGGGAACCCGCCACCGGCGGCGGTAGACCCTGCGACCGTCATTGGCCAGCCCTCCGCCTACACCACACTCAAGACGCCACCGGCTGACAAGGTTCTGGTTTGCTTCTGCCGCCCAAGCAGTTTCGTCGGGATGGCCGTCCCATGGTTCTTCATCGAGTCGGAGAAGATCCTCTGCACGTTGCCCAACGGCACGTACTACCACCTCCTCACAACCCCGGGACCCCACACGTTCTCGTGCAAACCGGGCCCGGGAGCGAGACTTGTCCCGATGACAGTGGATCTGAAGGCCGGACAAATCTATTGCTTCCTCGGCGGACTTTCCGGACGCATGGCGCTGCAAACTCCCGAACAAGCCAACGCCCTCCACACCAAACTCACGTTCCGGAAGCAAAAGGGCAATTGATCAGTCCACGGGCGATCACCAGACTCCCCTTAAACCCGGCGGCAGCATCGCCCGCACTTCCGTCAAACGGCCCGCCGCCCCATCGCGCATCACGCAACATGGCCCGGACCGGTCAAACCTCGGGGTCGTCCCGGTAGATGGCCCATTCGCACTCACTCTCGAAGATCCACCGGTAGTAGGTCGATCCTTCCAGACGCGCCGCCGCCTCATCGACAATCACCCTGCAGGACGGGTGCAATTGAAGCGCGGAGGCGGTCACCATGGCGGTAATGGGGCCCTCGACAGCCCGGGTCAGGATATCCGCCTTATTCGCCCCGGTGACCAGCATCAGGCACTTCCGCGCTTCCAGAATCGTTCCGACCCCCATCGTGAGGGCGCGCTTGGGCATCCTGTCGGGATCGCCGCCACAGAAACGGACGTTTTGCGCGATCGTGGCTGGCGCGTGCGTGAACGCAGCGCCGACAGCGGCCCATTGAAGCCGATGTACCCGTCACTGCCAATGCCCAGCAACTGGATATCAAGGCCACCGGCTTGCCGAATAAGCGCCTCGTAATGACGGCATTCCGCATCCAGGTCGGCCGCCGCACCGTTGGGCAAGTGCGTCCGCGACGGATTGACATTCACGCGGCCGAAAAGATGCTGGCGCATGTATTCGTGATAGGAATACGGATGATCGGCGGCCAGTCCAATGTACTCATCCAGACTGAACGTGGTGCAACGGGAAAAATCCAACCCGTCCCGGCGATGCATCGCGGCCAGGGCTTCGTATACCGCCTCCATCGTGGATCCGGTGGCCAACCCCAGAACCAGATCAGGCTTGGCGCGTAACTCCGCCGCGATGAGTTTTGCCGTCAGGTGCGCGGCACGTCCGGGAGTGGGTCTGATGATCACTTCCATGGTGATAGTTTTCCTTTTACTTCCGCCTTGAATGCGTCCATCAATCCCTCGACATAGGTGGAAATCGAAAGGCCGGGATCCAGCAATAAAGGAGTCAGATCCATGGCAAAGGCAATCATCTCCGCCTGGTCCACCCCGTGAGACTCGAAAAACGTGGCGTTGGCCCGCCGCCGGCCCAACACTGCAAGGTCATAACGCTTTCCCCCGGTGATCTGCGAATCGAAAACACCCGCCAGGGCGGAGGCAAGATTCTGGCGCCCGCTGACGTCCAGCACGACCTTGCTCCGGTCAGGCAGCCAATCCAGATCCCGCCACATCTCGCATCCCAACACGCGCGCCGGACGGCATTCGGCAGGAAGCGAACGGAGCGCGGCAAGGGTGGCGCCCATAACCGCCACATGCGTATCATGCTTGTCGGCCGCATTGTGCGTATAGACCACCTCCGGCCTTGCCGCCAGGAAAAGAGCGGCCAAATCCCGCTTCAGCGCCGGATCGGCCGGATTCTTAACAACGGCACTCGGATGAGTGAGTTGGATCATCGCGCCGTAGCGACCAACCGTCGCCGCGGCGCGCTGTTCCATGCGCCGCACCGCGCACATCTGCTCGTCCGAATGGTGGGCGTAAACCCCCGCCCGCGGACTCCCCGCACCGTTGGTGCAGACCACGCCGCAAAACCACTTGTCCGCCTGTCCGAACGACTCCGAAATCCCGTGAAAAGCCATCAATTCCAGGTCATCCTGGTGCGCGCCAATGCCCATATGCGTCGTGCGCGCCAAGGCGGCCGGCTCTTCTACACCATCCGGCACGAAGCACTCCGCGCTAATATTCGTCAATTTCATCCGGCGCCTCCCCCTGTTTCCGGCAGACTGGCAGCCGCCACCGACTGTCGCGCCTTGCCCCTTGCGCGCCGCTTCCTTCTGCGCCCTGAGCGCGATCGCCATCGGGCAGAACCCCTCATCAAGCGGCGCTTTCACCCCAAAACTGTGGTCGTTTGCCTTCATACGTACCCACAAGAGTAATTCTGAACGCCGTTCGTAAAGGCGGTAAAGTATCCAACAACAGGATCGAAAACAAGCTTCCCAACGTGCCGATGAACACATGCTCGCGGCGACATTATCCTTCCCCCAGAATAAGATAAATGATAGGAAATGCATCTGGCGCGAGAGCGCACAAAAAAAAGGCCTTGTTCATGCAGCTTCTGGACCAACTCCCGCTACTCCCTCGCCCGCGCCGCCTCAAAAGTGCGAACGGGGCACTGAAGGTATCCAGCCGCCCAACGTCCGAAACAAATCCGTCCGTCCCGGCTATTCCATTCGGCCTTTGTGCGGACACACCCGGAATTCCCGCCCAGGGCTATCGTCTGGCCATCACCCCAAAAGGCGTCCGCATGGAGGCGGCCGATGCAGCAGGCGCCTTCTACGGCCGCATGACCCTGCGCCAGCTCGTGCGCCTCTGTCCCGACGCCCTCCCCTGCGGTGAAATCGAGGACTCGCCGGACATCCCGATCCGCGGCGTAATGCTCGACATCAGCCGCGACAAGGTGCCCACGCTGGTGTGTGGCTGGCGCGTAACCGACCGGGCGGACTGCGGGACAGCTTGTGCGTCCTGGAAACCCGACGGAGGAAATGCCGGTAGGCCCTGCTCTTTACTTTCCACGGTGCCGGACTGTCCGTTCCGGTCGGCCGTTCCAGCGGCAACCGATGGACGGGGCATTCTGCCGGCCTGGCAAATTGTATTCTTGGCGAAAGAAAGGTTCTTATGATGACGATTAAACTGATTGAACCCGCAGACCAGTCGGTCACACGCCCGTTGCAACGCTACACCTGGCCGGTTGACGACACGCTACACCGCGACCGGGGGTCGCAGGGGGGGGGGCAGGATCCGATTCAGTGGAACAACCTGCGCGCAGAACGGGTGGACCTCTCCGAACCCGCAGGCGTGCTATTCTCGTGGGCGCCGATCGCGCCCCTGAACAACAACCTGAGCTACGATCTTCGCATTTCCCGCCAGAAGAATTTCCGGGAGGCGCTCCTGCTGAAAGACCTGACCGAGTCGCGCGTCGAGGTGCTCCATCTGCACATCGCCACCCGCTACTACTGGAAAGTGCGGGCACACGAGAACGGTGTCCGCCTCATGGACTCGCCTGTCCAATCCTTCGTGACGCACGACACGCCGCCCCGCTGGATCTCCGTTCCAGGCATTACCAACGTCCGCGACTTGGGCGGCTGGCCCCTCCCCGGCGGCCGCCGCGTGCGCCAAGGCATGCTCTACCGCAGTTCGGAAATGAACAGCCATCTCACCATCACGGAGGAAGGCAAGGTCCTCCTCATGGACTCGCTCGGGATCCGGACGGACCTGGACCTTCGCAGCCCACCCGAGGAGGTCCGCCCCGTGCTCGACCCCGCACGCGTGGAGTGGATCAATGTTCCTATCCAGCCGTACGACGCGATCTGCGTCCCAGAGTGCATGCCTGCCTACCGGCAACTCTTCACGATCTTCGCGGACGCGTCCAAGTACCCCATCCTGTTTCACTGCTGGGGCGGCGCAGATCGCGCGGGAACGGTCGCATTCCTGCTCAGCGCATTGCTGGGCAAGGACCTGGACCACCTGGTCAAAGACTACGAGCTGACGTCTCTGTCGATCTGGGGCGAACGCTCACAGCGGTCAGGTGAGTTCCAGCGGTTGCGCGCCGCGCTGGCTTCTTTCGACGACGGCAGCGGGAGCGTCAACAGCCAAGCGGAGAGATACCTGCATTCCATCGGGGTGACGCGGGCGGAGATCGGAACCATCCGCGAATTGCTGATCGAGCCGGACCACGCTTCGTAACCTGCGCAGACCAGGACTGCGAGCAAAATGACCGTGTTCTGGTTCATTCCCGATCCGTTCCTGACTGACAATGTCATTCAGGGTGCGGCGTAGGGTAAGCAAGCGGGGCCGGACCCATGCCCGCCCCCGCCGTAAACTTGAAACAGATGGCGCCTCCCGGCGCCCGCCGAATCTACTGCCCCGTTCCGTCCTGTTTCTCTGCCTTGATCTTCGCGCGCTCCGCCTTTCGCTCGGTGGTTTGCGTCGCCCGATGCTCTTTGTTCTCGCCCTGCTGCTGGGCCTTGTGCGCTTTGATACGTTCCATGATCTGGTCCTTCGTCAAATCCGGATTGGCAATCAACTCATCCAGGAACTTCATGTTCTCTTCGTGCTGCGAATCCCGGAACGAAAAGTTCTCCTTGTATTGCGTTTCGAAGAAAGCGAGTACTTCCGCCTTCTCTGCATCCGTCAGCCTCTTGGCATGGGCCAGTCGAGCCTGCAACTGCGCCATGCGCTCCTCATGTTTCTTCTGCCACTGGGCCATCCGCTCATCGTGTTTCGCCTCACGCCGTTCCTTGACGTTCTCGCGCCTTTCCGCATGCCGTTCGCCCTTCGTGGCCGCGCCACCCTCCTCCGCCCACGCCGCCGGACTCATCCCCATCCACACACCCACCGCGACAACAACCCCAAGATATGCCTTCATGATCTATCTCCTTTCGCTATTCCAGCGGCTATCCGTTTCTCCAGTCCCGGGCGCCCGCCGCCGCCACTCAACGCGCGCTATTCAGGACAACGCGCAACCCGCCGCTTTATTGTGCCCAAGATCTTCATCTGGCACGTCTATCTGGATTCTCTTCAGAATTGCACCACAGTCAAGTCGCGCTACATCGACGCG
>JBAXWO010000217.1:0-5124 GCA_037128375.1 bacterium | reverse complement strand
TGCCAACAAGCGCAAAGCTTCTTGCGGACGACCCACGCGTCGCAACCCATCGGCGAGGTAGCGCAAGGTCGGGATGTTGAATACTGTAGTGACGAATTTGTCGGCACAAAGAACCAGCGCTTCGGCCTGACGGGCGACGTCGTCAACGGATCGGAACTTCTCGACCATGAACTGGCAGACTTCCGGAGAGGGATCTTTGGGATAGTGCTCAAGCAGGTAGTTGCGGAAAAGTTCGTTCACTTTCTCTCGCTCCCGCATGAAGTCGAGCATCTGCGCTGAAGCCCTGCAAACAGCCCACCTTGGCTCTTGGAGATATCGCGCATACACCAGGTCGAAAACCCGCCTCGCGGACTGCATGTCGTTGTTCTGGACGTAGCACCAGCAGGCAGTCTGAAGATCAAGTATCCAATCGGCGGAACCGTTCTCAAAAAGGCCTCCTGCCTTTTCGTGCAGTTCCCCGGCACGAGACCACAGACGCGCGGCCTGTGCTGTGTCCGCCATTGTGCGGCAGGCAACGCGCTTGGTTGAAACATGCCTATGCCCGGCAAGTTGTTCGATGTTGAGCAAGACGGCGTCAAGCTCGGAGGGAAAATCTCCAGCCAGCATTGATGCGTCTTTGCACACCGACACAACCGTATCCTGATTTGTGCCATGCCATTCTTCCGTTTGCGCACTCAGCAGCGCTAGTCTTGCACGTAACAAACTCAACGACGCTTCGTAATCCCCATCGAGACAGCCCCACGCCAATTGCAGATAAAGGCTCGCATCCCTCGGGGTCTTCTTCGCGGCTTCGGCCACGATTTGGTCGACGACAGCGCGCCGATACTCAAGGGGCTGGTCCGTGGAGTCGTATGAATGCCTTGCCATCGCAACACGTTCTGGATCCTGGATCTCATTCAGCGTTAAGCCTTCTTGTGCCGCAAGAACCCAAAGACGACCCGCGCACTGGGCCGCGGAACATACCTTTCCTGGGATGTTGTCGTCTGAATAGTAGGGAGAGACGATCCACGTTTGCGGATCAATAGAGAATAGACCGTTCCCGGCACCGTTCTCAATACCGGGCGCTGCGACAAACCACAACATTCTGCCGGTCTGTGCGCTGGGTTCGCTTGACAATGCAGGTCCATCACCCGCACGAAGAGGGAAACGCGGTCTCCAGTACCCGAATACTGGGGAGCCGAGTCCGGCCTTGCGCTGACGTTCTCCGAAAACGCCAAACGCCCAGTCTTCCGTTGCCCCAATGGCGGCAGCATCATTGCGATAGATCGAATGTGGCGCTAGGGATGTCCACACTCCCGTCGTCCTATCCATCACCGCCACATCCCTCTCGCCACAGAGCACCCATAGGAATTGGCGTGACGCTGCCATTGACATAATAGACGCTACTGGCGATTGGCTTCCGCTCAAGACAATGAAGTCGTTGGTTCCCTTGCGCATACAAACATAGTTGTCAATTGCGATGAACAGGGTGTCATCCATTCTGCACATACTCCGAATACCACCTGCCGGCAAACCGTGCTCTGCAGTGAAGGGAATCCACACAGGCGTCTTCTGTCTGTAATTGAGCGCATACATCTGCCTGTAGCTGATCCCATATTTGCCTCCCGCCACGTAAAGTGTGCCGCTGCAAGCCACCATCGGTCCCGTGCGTAACGAATCATAGTGGTTGAGGCCAGGGAAAGCGTGCCAAGACATGTCCGACACGCGAAGCCTAAACATGCGCTCTTCGAGATTCGTAATGAACACAAGGTCTTCACCATCCGACAGCATCATTCCTCCGGTTTTGTCCGTAAGTTGAGGGGGAAGTGTGTGTCTCCGAACCGATGGCCTCGGCACGCCTGTTCGTCGTGTGGTTTTCAAGTCAAGGGACCGAGCTTTTGCCTGCAATTTCGCAACAGAAAATGCCGCTTCCGGAAAGTCGCGCCAGTAGCAGAGGTACACTTCAGATGCGCGCTGCATGTCGCCTTCCCGCTCGTATGTCCTCCCCAGATTCATCGCGGCATTGACTTGCTGTTCAACAGGAACAACAGCACGCAAGATCGCAAGTGCATTGGAAATAGAGGAAGCCTTGCCTTCACGAAATAGACGATCAATCACTTCTGTCGATGCAATGCGTTGAGCAGGCTGCGGACTGCTTGATTTTGCGAGAATTCCGTTCAGACTGTTGGCGGCGGGACCATCGGGCAGGCACGTTCTGAAAGCTTTCGCGATCGCCTCCGCCTCCGCTGGATGGTGGTATCTGCTGCCCAGAATGCGAATAGCCATTGAGATATCGGCAATGTACGACGATAGAGTTCTGTAGCCCAACCCGTTGAATGTGGTGTAGTCGGCAACGCATTCAGAAGCAAGCAGTTTGTAAGATTCCTCAACATCAAGACCCGCATTCGAAACCAGATTGCTCATCTCACCAACCACCACTCCGAGAGGCGGCCTATAATAATTCGAACATATTCTGTTCCTCAAGTCTTCCGGGCCGACAAGGAGCCTGAAATCCACACGCAAGGCATCGCGCGGCCTTCCTGCACTGATGTATGCCTTGGCCAAGGCTCTCGCGAAGTCCCACTCATGGGCGCATGGAAACGCTCGCCGTGCCTGCTCCATGACTCTAATGGCATCTGCGACGCTGTCCGATCGCATGAATGCCTCTCCTGCACTCGCCGAGCGAAGGAGACAGAGCGAGGGGTTGGCTGCCGGACCGTTTGTGACTTCGTTGGCGGCGCGCTCGTAAAACGTGCCCGCCATCTGCCATTCCCCGGCACACGCGAGAATGCGGCCTCCTGCCGCGAAGGCGCCGCCGCGTTCCGATGGAGCGTTGGATTCGATGAGAAGGCGTAACGGCGAAATCGCATCTGCGGCAAGTTCCAACTTCAGCTTCACGATGTTCAGAAGTTTCTCGCCCACCAGGTCCCCGACCCCATTCCATGCCGGCGATTTGAGATCGCAATCGCGAAGGGAATCCACGAACTCTTGGACGGCGCGAATAGCCAAGCGCCCATCATTCATCCGCGTGATCGCGATATCCGATCCAAAAAGCATCACACGCGCCCAATCAACGTTTCGAGCCGTTGCGGGGACACCGTAATACACACGACGGCACTCTTCGAAAGCATCCGATGGAGAGGGGATTGCATGAACCTGCGAGTCAAAAGCGCGCAGACCCAGTCGGCCGCCACGGTCAGCAGCGGTCACCTCTTCCCGCAACTGCCTGGCCAGTTCCGGATCGTCACAAATGCCCGCAAGACGGAGTTTGTGATCCAGGTTGGCAGGTTCCATGAAAGTGAGACACTTGAGGAGGTTCACTGCCTGCTGAGGGTGCCCGCGGTTGATCTGGTTCTCAACAACATCAAGTAAAGAAACGGCTTCGACAGATCTCACCTTCGCCAAGGCCGTGACCCTATTGGTGTCGCCCACGCCCATTGTGCCGATCTCAGCAACCATGTCTTTGCAAAGTTGTTCCAAAGCAGAAAAGGGACCGACCCTTTCGACCAGTCCTCTGGCGGTTCCGTCAGAAACCTTGGAGAGGCGCGCCCTAATTACAAGGTGTTGGGTTCCCTGCGCCGACGGCTTTTCCTCGATACTCCCTGATAGGTAGTATGCTGCAGAGCGGAGAAGCCGTTGGTCAGAAAATGCAGGGTCTGTCCCGGCAGAGACCACCGCGTTCTCCCGCACGAGAGCATCCATGTTCTCTCGTTCAAGGACGCGGAACCGTCCTGACCGAAGCAGGTTTAGCACCAAGCACTTCCGGACACCAAATTCCAGGGTGGAAAGATGTTCAGATTCTCCAACCTTTCGGAAGGGCCCGACGGCCACCGAGGAACTGGGGAGTCCATCTGTTCCGCATGCCTTTACGACGTCCCGGGATATCTCCTCTGCCAGTTCTTCAATACCGGTTTTCGCAACTGTATACGCAAAGGCGCCACGGATTTCGCCATTTTCCACACGCACGATTCTCACTCGTATCACTGGATCGGGGCTGTTTCCCGGCTCCGGGCTGGGCCCAAAGGCCACGAATTCAGCCTTTAGCAACCCTCCCAACCGCAACATGGCGGCTCCTGGGTCGCCAGCCGCAAGTCCCTGTTCGGCCAAGATATGCTGAATCTGCTTTCGCTCAACACATTCGATGGAATCCGAAGCAAGGAGTTCACTTTCGACCAGTTTGTCGAGCTTGTCCAAGTTAAGTTTGGCGGCAGAAGACTCGAGGGATGGTGGCCATCCGACCCAGGCAAGCCTGGAAGCGGCCCAGCTGGTTCGCGGAAGCAGCGTGGCCACTAGAAGAAGAACCAATAACTGCCAGACACTGGCGTGGGGTGTTTTGCGTAATATGGCCTTCTCAAGATTCATATCGTTTCCGGTAAGCGTTCACGGCGTATGGGCTACTGCTCAGGGCGCCGCCCGCCGCGTGCGCATCCCTGTTGCGATTGGCCCCATCCAATCTCAACGGCGCAAAGCATAACCCACCCCCTCCGAACACAACAGAAGGAAATTCGTTTTGACGGCTGAACTCGAAGGGGCTGAGGGGGCCTGACGGGGGCAGACCGGTAAACGGAACTTGACGAGGTCGGGGCGGGTGTGGCTTACGGATCGGCCATGTCGGTACCTTTCCCCCTCACCCCACCAACACCCGCTCCCGCCGCCGCTCACCCGGCATCCGCATCATCGTCGAGATGGAACCTGTGGATGATCCGGTGGACGGCCGGAGCCAGAATGACGCCCATCACCGAGATGAACATGAGCCCGCTGAATATGGCGTAGGCGGACGCGAATACCTTGGCGCCCGTGGTGGTCAGGCGATCGACCGGCCCCATGCCGCCGAGGATCATCGAGGCGTTCAGCAGGGCATCGATCCAGGGGAGGCCAGCGATCCGATGGTAGCCGTAGACGCCAATGCCCAGTGCGGCGGTGATTATGGCCATTGATATCGCAAAACCCGCCGCCATGCGCTTGATGAACGCTGTGCGGGATGCAAGGGGCTCTGACTTGTGTTCAAACATGCGAGGAGACCCTACCACGATTTCACGCGCAACACCAACACACGAAAGGAGCGACATTGTCGCATAATGCAACCATCCAGACGCCAATCAAAGAGCACCGGGGGCATTGGTGGCGGTCCTGCGGTTTTGGATG
>JBAXWO010000216.1:0-5126 GCA_037128375.1 bacterium | reverse complement strand
CACCGGAGTGGTGTTTCCGCGGCCGGCGTTTATCGGGATGGAGCGCGCCGCAGGTCCCAAGTTGCCTGTTATTGTACTGCCGGACGAGGTCAGGCAGGCGGAAGTGCATGATTCCGGCTGGCTGGATCAGCCCGGCGGACCGCCGGTATTCTGGTATCGCCGCTCGGACGACCTCTGTATCGTCATGTCGGTGAGCCGGGAGCGGGTGGCGGAATGCATGAACGGGTGGATGCGCGGATGGGTCAAGCAGCGCTTCGTGCCGCTCGAAGCGTGGGCGGGCGGGGACCGGATTGAGGGCCCCGGCAACTCCGTTCTGGCGAGCGTGGGCATCGGCACGGGGAAGACGGATCGGCTCCCCGACTTTGTTCTTCCGATGAACCCGCGCTTTGCCTCCTGGCAACTCGTCTCATGGGACGGATGGGAAACGGAACAGATCAACGATGTCCGGACGGTGGCAGCTTCCGCGGCCCTGGCTCTCCTGGTTGGCTTGCTTGGCATCGGCATTTTTGTGCAGCAGCGGCGCGCATTGAAGATGGCCGAACAGCGGGTGTCGTTCATCAACCGCGTTTCGCACGAATTGCGCGCGCCCCTGACGAATATTCTCCTGAACGTGGACCTGGCTGCCGACGATCTGACGGAAGAGGAGGGGGAATCTGTCCGGAGGCTGGCGCTGGTGCAGGAGGAGGGACGCCGGCTCAGTCGGCTCATTGATAACGTCCTGACCTTCTCGCGACATGAGCAGAAGCGGCTGGCGATGCATCCGCGGCCTTGTGTCCCGGCGGACGTCATCGGTGCCGTGCTCGAGCAATTCTCGGCAGCGCTCGAACGGCGAGCCGTCCGCGTCGAGCTTGCCGGCAAGATCGCGGAATTCTGCATCTTCGATCCGGACGCCTTCTCCCAGATTCTCACGAACCTGGTTTCCAATGTGGAGAAGTATGCGGCGGATGGAGGCTATCTTGGCATCGCATCCAAACTCGAAGGCGGCCGCTTGACGGTCACGGTGACGGATCGCGGCGCAGGCATTCCGGACGGGGAAGCCGAGAAGATATTCCGTCCCTTCTATCGGCTGCATCATGAAGTCAATGAGGGCTCTACGGGGACCGGGTTGGGCTTGTCCATTGCCCGCGAACTGGCCTCGCGAATGGATGGCGTTCTGCGGCTGCTCCCCTCCGACACGGGGGCTGTCTTCGAACTGACGATTCCCGTTGCCCCCAACACGGAAGCCGGGGAGAATAGTGCATGCTGAAGATACTGGTTGCTGACGACGATCCCGTTACGCTCGACGCTCTGGCCGCCTGCCTGAAGTCCGAGGGATATCAGGCCATTCAGGCCCGCGACGGCGACGAGGCGCTGAAGAAATGGAAGGCGAGCAAGCCGGACCTATGCTGCCTGGACATTATGATGCCGAAGACCGACGGCTATGAGGTCTGCCGGCAGATCCGGGCAGAGGACAAGACGGTTCCCGTTCTATTCCTGTCGGCGAAGAGCGAGGAGATTGACGTGGTGGTGGGCCTCAAGCTCGGGGCGGACGATTTCATTCGGAAACCATTCGGAAAGCATGAGTTGCTGGCTCGGATCGGCGCGCTCCTGCGCCGGACGGCGGCCAAGGGTGCGGCCGGTCGTCCCAAGTCATTCACGATGAACGATCTTGTGATTTATCCGCTGGAACTCCGCGCGGAGCGCAAAGGCAAGAGCATCGAGATCTCGCCGAGGGAGGTCTCGATTCTGGAACTTCTGCACGAGCACGCCGGCGAGGTCGTGGGCCGGGATGCCCTGCTGAATCGCTGCTGGGGCCTCGACTACTTCCCCGAATCGCGAACCCTGGACCAGCACATTTCCAGGTTGCGCCGCCGCATTGAGCGCGACCCGGACACCCCCGTGCTGATTGAAACGATTCGCGGCGCAGGGTATCGTTTCAAGTCGGCATGCAAGTGAACCTGCGGGCTTTCTTCAGGGGGAGCTGGAAGCTCCCTCCACTATCGAATGCATCTTGCTCCGATTCTGGGGCTCAGGTGTTCTGCCTGCATGTTTCTCAAGCTGTGGTGTAGCACGTCAGAACCATCCACGTGGAATCTGTTGGCGAAGAACGTGCGGCACGGCATAGACGGGGTAGGAATGCAGATCGCCGTGGATGGAGCCGGGTTGCCCGCAGAAGCGGATGCCATACGACGCCGATGGCCGTTTCTCATCGAGAAACGCGCGGAGACTTCGCAGACTACCCGTTTCACCGCTCTTGACTTCGACAGGTACAACGGCATTCTCGACCGTCAGTAAATAGTCCACTTCCGCATTACTGGAGCGGGCTTCCCGATGCCAGTAGTAGAGATCCGCCTGTGCCCAGGGACTACCGTAAGCAAGTATTTCCTGGCCGACAAACGCCTCGACAACTGCGCCGGCATTACGAATGGCGGCAGAGGGATCCAGGAACCATGGCTTAATATCCGCTCCCATGATGCGTTGTGCCAAGCCGACATCAAGAAACAGGGTCTTGAACCGGTTCGGATTGCTCTCTGCCTTAAGCGGAACCCCGTTGCCGGAACTGTGCGTCACCTTATGGACCACGGATGCCTTGCACAACAGGTCAAGGGCGGGCGCAAGCTCACGAGCCTTCCATGAACCGGGAAGCGCATCGTACTTGAACTTTCTTCCCGTCATGGCGGGGATCTCATTGAAGACCAAGTCTATGTACTTGATCTGATGACGTTTGGCGTATTTCGCGAAATCCTGCCGATACGCGGACACGATCATATCGAGGATGTCGCGACAGCGATCCATATTTTCGTCTTCGATCCATGCGGCGATAACCTCAGGAAGCCCACCAAGAACAAGATACTCAGCCACCAGCCTAAGGAGCCGCTCATGAATCGGATTGCCGATTGTGAGCGGCGATGGGGCATCGAGCAGATGCTCGGCCATTGGACGATTTCCACGCGCCACCAGGAATTCAAGAAATGTCATCGGATGCATGTGCAGCGAGGCCACGCGCCCTACGGGCACACCGACCTGCTCGAGGGCAAACTCCAAAAGAGATCCGGCCGCAATGATATGCATCCCGGGCATCTCCTCGTAGAAGTACCGCAACGCACTTACCGCCAAAGGCTGCTGCTGAACCTCATCCAGAAACAGAAGCGATGACCCGGGAAGCAGACGTTTTCCCGACATGAGACGCAAATCGCGAAGAATGCGATGCGGATCGAGATCCAGACTGAATACTTTCGCGTATTCCGGGGAACGCTCCAGATTGATTTCGACCATCTCATCATAGGATTTTCCAAGCGCGCGAACGGCATAGGTTTTGCCCACCTGCCTAGCCCCTCGCAACAGCAATGCCTTACGATCCGGCCGCTGTTTCCAGTCCTGTAAGTAACTGTCTATAAGGCGTTTCATATCATCATACTTTCACATCCATGCTCCAAGATCAAGCCTCCATCCAGGATGAGATGTTCCAAAATCCAGCCTCTTCTGTGGTCGCCATGATCCAAAATCAAGGCAGTTGACCGTGCGTGGTCGTTTGCTTGGCGTCGCGGAGCTCGGCCATCGGCGAGTGGCCCCTGCCGGGGGGGGCGATAAATGCCGAGGCCTTGACTATGGCTTTGCGAACACCGGCGCCGCTGCGGTGCGCCAGGCGGTGTCCTTGTAGAAATACGTCCCGCGCAACGCCTCCGCCGCCATTCCGCGGACTTCCATCGGCTGCTGTTTGTCCGCGAGTTTGCGCGAATGAAAACCCACGGCCAGCCGGTCGAGCGCGGCCGCGTAGCCAAGGCAGAGCGCCAGCATCCCGGCAAAGGCCAGCCCCCGGCGGACAAAGACCTGGGTCAGAAGCGCCGCCGCGAAGATCAGGATGATGGACGAGGCACCGAGGGTTCCAATCAGGCGAAGGGCTGGAGGCATGTCCGGATAAATGGTCGTGCTATGTTCGCTGGAACCTGACCGGGAGTGCGAACTGCACGGCTCGATCACACCGTCGTTCTTGCCTCCACCGCCATCGGCGACTTCTGCCAGCGTGGCCAGTTTGAGCGGGTCATCATTGTCGACCAAGCGTGCCCGACACAGAAGCCTAAGCGTTGTCGCAGACCGACGCACCAGCGACCACCTGTTTCCGCTAGTCTCAATCCCTTCCGCCATTTCGACCTGATTGAAGTCAAAACGTCCATCCTTTCCGTTGCTCCTGTAGTTTCGGCCGCTGCGGCAATCAATCTCGCACTTTCCCTCGGCAATCAGGCGAACTGGATCGGCGCCCTTGTGGCAATATGCGAGAAGCCTAGTCAGTTTGCAGACGAGCGAATAGCGCGCTCCACCCAGTTCGATACTACGCTCCAGTGTCTTGCCAGCGTCTTCAGGGAATCGAATATCCAGTTCTTTGGCATAAAGCGGGTCGTTTCCCCGGAGGAGGACCATATGCAGCAGTAGTCGCGAGTTCTTCAGGTCCGCTGTACGCCCGTTACCATCAGTCACCGTGGGTGTCGGCAACTCGGGTGCTGGCTTGACTGGCAGGTGCAACACAAGCGGCTCCTCTGGCGTGATCGAACCGTAGCCGCCCCTCACCTCGCGCCAGGTGCCCACGCCCAAAGCGAAGAGCAGCCCGATGCCAAGCGCTCCGCAGACGATCCTTACAGCCGGATGCCACGGGCGCGGTGCGCGGCTGCGTGAAATCCGCTCCGGCCTCCTGCGAAATAGGAGCCATAGGACAGCCAGTGCCAGCAGAATTGGGAGCAACGCGGCCAAGAAAGATACAAGCATCATGATGATTCCCCTTTGTTGTTTTGGTTGGTTGCGAAACCGTCTTTCTTCCACATAAATGATGGACCCTAATTCATGTCCACTAGCCGATGTTTAAGAACCAGAACATCAGCGCCAATCCTCCCACCAGAAACGACACTATGATCCATAGGAGCCGATTTCCCCCGCCGACTGCCGCGGGTCGGCTGATGCCTTCCTTGCGCGCGAACAGGTACAGGCCCAACCACAGCACGGCGGCCGTCAGCATCACGAGCGCCGGGCATACGATCAGACCATTCGTGCGGTGCCAGCAGAAGTACTCGGCCAGCTTTCCGGCACTACCGATGATTCCTGCAAAGAGAAGGCCGAGGGCCCCGGCATTTTTGAACTCGCTCCGCGATTTGGCC
>JBAXWO010000215.1:0-5130 GCA_037128375.1 bacterium | reverse complement strand
GATCCAGCTGCTCAAGCCCGGACATCCGGTGCTCTATGCCAATTCATGGACAACGACGGACATGCGTTCAGGGGCGGCCCTGGTAGGGTCGATCGAAACAACGATTTGCCGCATTGCCGCCGCGCAACTCGCGCATTTCTACCGCGTTCCGTCACACACCACCGCGCCGAACTCGGACAATCATGCCCATGACGAGCAGAATGCCTGGGAAAAGACCTTCAGCCTGATCGCGTCGGTCGGCGCGAGGCATGACTTGATCGTCAACTGCGGGATGTTCGCCACCGGAATGACATGCAGCGACGAGCAACTCCTGATGGATGCCGAGATTGCCGGCATGTGCCGGCGTCTGGCCGCCGGTGTCGAAGTGACCCGGGACACTATTGCCGCCGACCTGATCAAGCAGATTGGCCCGCAGGGCGAAACGTACCTCACGCAGGAACACACGCTGGAGCGTTTACGGTCTGATGAATATTATGTCCCCGACCTGGCCGTGCGAGGGCCCCTGGCCACCTGGCAGGCGGCAGGCGCCAAGGATATCGCGACACTGGCGAGGGAGATGGCCGCGCGAATTGAGGCGCCGTGAGCGACACCACAACGACAACCTTGATCAAGGACACCGTCTTCTCCAGGGAGGGCGACCGGTTCTGGTTCACCAGCCTGTGCGGAATGCCGGTCGGCGTTGACAGCGGACTGGCGGCGACACAAGGCGTGGCGTTGCTTCGTGTCGACGGGCACCGGTACGAAGGCGGGCAGCTTGTGCTGGATCACGTGGAGGAGTCGTCGGATACCGTGACGTGTCGGTGGCGTGTCGGGGAGACGCCGCTTCGGCTGACGACCGTGTGGCGGGGCGATCCTGTGACCGGCGTTGTGAGCCGCCGTGATGCGGTGACTCATACCGGAACCGCTCCGTTAGTGTTGTCGCGGTATCTTGCGCGCGTCGCCTTCCCGCAGGGGCGCTACGAGTGCTACACGCAGGGCAGCAGTTGGTGCCGCGAAAACCAGGGCGCATGGCAGCCGTTGCACGCGGGCCTGCACCTGAATCATCTCTCAGGTCGCACGACCGAGGGCAGTACGCCCTATCTTGTTGTGCGCGCCATCGGCGCCGGGCATGGCATGGCATTCCACATCCTGCCCAGGGGAAACTGGACGATCCGGGTTGCTCCGGTGGCCTGTTTTGCGAATCTGGCGTTTGCCGTTGTCGAGTTGGGGCTGGCCGACGAAAACCTGAACCGTGCCCTCCAACCCGGCGAGACGTTTGAGCTGCCGGAAGTTCTCTTCCAGCCGGTCCCACGAGGGGAACCGGAGCTGGCGGCTCCATCCCTTCACCGGTACCTCGTGGCTCATCATCATTGTGACGCCAAACCGGAAGC
This sequence comes from bacterium, assembly GCA_037128375.1. Classification (GTDB taxonomy): domain Bacteria; phylum Verrucomicrobiota; class Kiritimatiellia; order CAIKKV01; family CAITUY01; genus CAMBRF01. Next base: position 3,760 of record JBAXWO010000215.1, on the reverse strand, counting down.
GCCGGTGGTTTACAACACCTGGTTCGACCAGTTCGAAATCCTGGATGTGCCCCGGATGCGCGAGCAACTGGCGGTGGCCAAGGAAATCGGGTGCGAGGTCTTCGTCGTCGATGCCGGTTGGTACGGCGCCGGGGGCGGGGACTGGGGGGCGCAGACTGGCGACTGGCGGGAGAAGACAGGGACGGCGTTCTGCGGGCGTATGCGTGAGTTTGCTGATGAGGTGCGGGCCGTTGGGCTGGGTTTCGGGCTGTGGATGGAGCCAGAGCGGTTTGGCGCCCTGGCCCCTGTTCGCGCTGAACATCCCGAGTGGTTTATTCCGGTCGGCAATCAGGCTCGCATCGATTTGACGCAACCCGCCGCCTGGATATGGTTGCGCGGCGAAATCGGGCGACTGGTGGAGACATACCGGTTGGCCTGGATGAAGATCGACTTCAATTTCAAGTTGGATCACGATGAGGCCGGTGCTGAGCTTGCCGACTATATGGCCGCCTGGTATCGCATGCTCGACGAGGTTCGCGTTGCCTATCCGGACACTTTTTTCGAAGGGTGTGCGAGCGGTGCCATGCGGTGCGATCTGGAAATGACGCGGCATGTGGACGGGCATTTTCTCAGCGACACAGTGAACCCGACTGACATGCTGCGCATCACGCAAGGCGCCTGGTTGCGCCTGCCGCCCGGCCGGATCGGCCGATGGGCCGTGATCCGTTCCGTCTCACAAGCGGTGCCCGATTATAGTTTCCGGCTGAGCGAGTCGCCCGCGATCATCCTCGTGCCCGGCGGAGGCACGTGGAACCAGGCGGAAAGCGTCGGGCTCGACCTCGCCCTGCTGGCCGCCATGCCCGGGATGCTGGGCGTCAGTGGTGATTTGGCCGGCCTGACTCCTGAACAGCGCACACGGGTCGCCGAGGCGATCGCCTTTTTCAAGCGGTGGCGTCGGTTTATAACCGGTGCGGTCGGTCACCTGTTGACGCCACCCATGCCCATCGAATGCCGCGAAGGTTGGATCGCTTTTCAACTGCAGCATCCGGACGACGACACCAGCATGGTGTTTGTCTATCGACTGGGCACCGCCGGATCTCCGCCAGCGTTACGCTTGCGTGGGCTTGACTCCGGGCTCCTCTATACGATGCACAGTGGCTTTGGCGAAACGGCAGCGGGCGGCACCGTAGACGGCGAAAGCCTTATGCGCGATGGATTGCCCCTGCAGCAGCTCAGCGCCTGGAACAACCGGGTGGTGGTGTGTGTGGTTCGGGCGGTCGAGAAGGGGTGACGCCCGTCCTGAGGGCGTCGTGTAGGTCATCTCACATGCGATAGACTTCCTCGAAGTCCAGTTTTTGGAACTCCGGATCGCCCAACGGCTTCATCAGCGCCTGCCACCTGACCTGCACTTCGTTCTTGTCCAGCCAGGCGCCTGAGGCGGGGTACAGAGAGTCGTCGTATTCGAGATAGATGAGAAGCTGGTTGTCTTTCAGGAAGCAGCTCAACTCGGTGAACCCCGCCTTTCGGTAGACCGCCTCCAACTCTGGCCAGACGTGGCGGTGGTATTCCTTGTACGCTTCCAGGCACTCGGGCTTGATCCGGCCCATGTGAACCGTTCGTTTCTTCATGCGATCGCCTTTCTCATGCCCGTTGACGCCCGGTGCGATTGCTTCCAGCGGCAGCGAGTCACAAAGTGGTCGAATCACCCATAAACCTGTGCCCGTGCCGCTTTCACCAACTCCACCCATCGCGGCAGTCGTTGTGGTTTATGTTGCACGGTGTGCAGATCCTTCAGCATCACTTCGACCCGGCAGTCGTGGCGCTTCGTGATCGTGAAGGTTTCCACCAGGTTGCGGGTGATCGCGGTCTCGTCCATGCGGTCGGTCGCCACGGCGGCGGGATGCGGCTTGCAGCAGAAGACATAGTCGCGGTTGAGCTGTTCCGCGCTTTTCGCGATGTCCGCCCAGGGGGAGATGGAGACGCGGCGCAGATTGCGGATGCGTTTCAGCACCGGGATCCAGTCGTGCAAGGGCTCGCAACAGCCGTAGCATCCCAGCCCGAAGCGCTCAATGATCGGCTTCAAATGCGGAAAGAACAGATCCTCATACATGGCGGGAGAGATGCCGACCAGATCCTGGCTCTCCTGCCCGCCCCAGAGGTCGCGGCAACGCACCCGCTCCGGATCGAAACCGGCCGACGGCAGGACATCCGAGTAGCCGATACCGCCGTTGTTGATCCATTCGCAGCCGTTGTTCAGCGAGAGGAATCCACCAGCCTCCAGTTGATCCAGTACGGCGTTGTGATTAGCCGCCAGACGATCCAGCAATTCATGAACCCAGTTCGGTTCATCCAGTATGTCCAGCATCAGGGTGTCCATGCCGCGCAACATGACCGCGGTCTGGCAGACGCCGCCAACGGTATGCCACCAGTGGTGGCGGCGCCGCACGGTCAGGATACCGTCAAAGATCTCATGCGCCAGCGCCAGCCACTCCGCGGAGCGCGCCAGGTTCACCGTCAACTGCGGTATTCGCAGCTTCTCGATATCACGGTGCTCCTTCAACGGCCGCTCGTAATGTACCGCTCCCAGTTGCGCATGGCTGAAGAGAACCAGATTGGAGTAGGGGTGGATATAGTAGGGCTGCCGTGCGGCCGAATCGGTCATCGTTTCGCCGACCTGAAGGCCATTGCTGCTGATTTCAGCGTCCCACGGCACGTTGAAGACCGCATCGACGGGCTGATCGTCCCGCAAGAACTCGTGGGTGGCGATCGCCAGACGCAACTGCATCTCCCAGCCACGCAGCAGCGGATCGGTGCAGGACAGGCGCGCCCAAGGTAGGATTTCCAGCCAGACTCCTTCCGGGAAGCAGTAGATACGCGGCGGAACAGAGTCCAGCCGGTTCAGCGCGCGAATCGCCGCACGTTTCTCCTCGTTCTCCTTTAGAGCCGCAATCTCCGCCACCCGTGCTGCCAGGGCGCGCAGGATTCCGATGTCAGTTTGGGTTATCCCGGTCGTCATCTTTCGTAATCTTCCCAGGCACCTTGTCAACTTCCATGGATAGGCTGTTTTGTGTGGAGCCAGCTGTCGGGATCGAACCGACGACCTGCTGATTACAAATCAGCTGCTCTACCAACTGAGCTAAGCTGGCCTTCGAAACATCGGGAGGGTGCCAAAAGCAGGGCGCTCACCGCAAGACCTTTTGCGAATGACGGGTCGGCTTTCTTGAATTCGACCGGAGGCGGTGGGGCGACTCAGGTGTCACTGGTGTCCCACAGGCTTCGTACAACAAGCTGGCGGCGAAACGCCGCGAGCGTGAGCGGTCGGGTTGGTGTCGAGTCGATGCTGACGACGCGACCGGGGCGCAGATGGACGAAATTGTCGGACCACCGCGCTCCGGTGGACCCAAGTTCAAGCCAGGTCCATAGTGCGGCATGTTTCGTTTTCAGGGTCACACGAAAGGTTCCGTTCTTTCCGGTCTTGACGCAGGCCTGAATGTCCGGTTGGTTGAGCGCCAGATGTTTGGGACGGCTGAAGGTGACGAGATCCGTTGAGACGATCCGCCCTTTGATGGACAATTCCAGCCAAAGAAGGAGGTGGCGGCCGCCGTGTCGTTTCAATTCCTGGCGGAAGGACAGGCTGGCGACGTTGACGCTCTTGCGCACCGGAACCGTGGTTTGCAGCCTTCCACGCTTAAGCGTTTTGCCCTGGGCATCAGTGAGGATCCAGGTCAGCCGGCCAGGTTGTGCGTCCGGGTTGTCACTGGTCACATGAACTTGTACCGTG
>JBAXWO010000214.1:0-5152 GCA_037128375.1 bacterium | reverse complement strand
GTTTGAGGTGCTCGACCAGCCCAAATCCGCCAAGAAGAGCAACCGCGCCCGCAACCCCAACGCGCAGAAGGTTGCCGCGCACATGCCTTTCGAAGACCTCACCGGGCTCGTGCTTGTCGTCAACGCTGAAAAGGTCATCCTGGACCGCGTGGAGGTGGACGCCAACCTGCAACTGGTCGAACGTAACGATGAGGAGAAGGAACGGCTCGCCAACGAACTGCGTCACCTGATCGGCAAGATCCCCCGCCTTCAGGTCTTCATCGACGAAGTCCAGCGGGCCGCAAGCGGAGATATCAAGCTCCGCGCCGTGGTGAACGGCTGGTGCCATTCCGGACAGATCAGCGCCGTTCTTGGTTTCTCCGGCACACCCTACCACGACACGCCACGCACGGTTCAGACCGGCCCTGTCGCGCTACAGTCCGCTACCATCGCCAACACGGTCTATTACTATCCGCTTGCCACCGCCATTGCCGAGTTCCTTAAAAAGCCGAAACTCGAAGTCGCCGCTGGACTGGAATCCATCGAAATCGTCCGCACCGGCGTGGATCGCTTCATGCGCGAGTACGGCACCAAGGCCTATGCCAACGGCGCCTGCGCCAAACTCGCCGTCTACTGCGGCACCATCGCCCGCCTGGAGGAAGAAATCTATCCGCTTCTGGTCGGAGATCTGGGCATTCCGGCGGACCGCATCCTCAAGTTCCATCAGGGCAACAAGCATCATCCCATCGCGAAAGTCGCCGCCGCCGAATTCGCCCTGCTTGACGATCCCTCTTCTCGCAAGCAGATTGTCCTTCTCGTGCAAATCGGCAAGGAGGGATGGGACTGCCGCAGCCTCACCGGGGTGATCCTCTCGCAGGAGGGCGACTGTCCCAAAAACATGGTTCTCCAGACCTCCTGCCGCTGCCTGCGTCAGGTCGACGGTGCCCCGGACGAAACGGCACTCATCCTCCTAAACGAAGCCAACGCCAAGGTGCTCGACAAGCAGCTCGCCGAAGAACAGAACACCAGCATCAAGGAACTCAACGAAATCCGCTCGGCCCCGCCCGCGCCGTCCGTACCTCGCTTCTCGCGCATGGAGCATCTCAAGCTTCCGCCCGTCACGTTCTACCAACTCAAGATCGAATATCTTACCATCAAAACGGGCGAAGACCCGGACACGCCCGGCACGCTGGGCGCACTCAACCCCGACAGCCCCGCCTTTAAATCTGAAGCCTCCGTCACCACCCGCTACCTGAACGCGCGCCATGCCGCCGACAATTTTTCGTTCAGCGTCACCCACGAGACCGACATCGTCACCGAGCAGTTCGGCGGCCGCGCCTCCTGCTCGTCATGGATGAACGATATCGTCCGCGAAAGCCTCGGCGACCTCACCGCCGCAGCCTTGATCCCTTACCGTCCTCAACTCCAGGCCATCTTCTTGCGAATCACCTGTGGGGGGAACGGCCAATGCCGCTACAACACCCTTTTCGATCAATCCGCCATTCGTTCCGCCATCCGCATGGCATTCCGCGTCCACCGCGAACTGCATTGCCGCGAGGATGTTATCGAAAAGTCCGCCTCGCTGCTACTCGTGAACAAACTCAAGAACGTTCCGCTCCATCCCTTGCTCTGGCCGGATCAGGAGAACTGTCGCACCATCCAGCTGGCTGATTCCCAGCCTGCCGCGCAACCGAGTGATCCAACCGCATTGGAACAGAAGAAAACGAAATTGCGTGAAACAGCCACCGAACTTGGCAATCCCGAACTTGCCGAATTCTGGATCAAGCAGTTGCTGGACGTCGAAGCCCTCCGCACCGGCAGCCTCGAAAAAAAAGAACGCACGCTCCATTACCTTCCTTACGACTTTAGGCAAAGTGACTTCGAGCGCGGCATTATCGACAGCATCCTCCCGCTCTCGGCCTTCAAGAACGCCGGACTCGAAATCTACTACAACGGCGAACGCAACCTCACCGAGTTCAAGATCGACTGCTACGCCAAGCGCGGCCGCTCCTGGCGCCGGGTCGGCTTCTACACCCCGGACTTCCTCATCCTCCTCCGAGATGTCAACCGCGCCCTTCGCAAGGTGCTTATCCTTGAAACCAAAGGATTGGGCTTCGCCGAACAGACCGCCTTTACCGACCGTCGCGCCTTCATGGAGAATGATTTTATCCGGCTCAACAATGAAAAGTTTGGCTATGAGCGCTTTGACTTTCTCATGCTGCGCGACGACGTTCCCATGCCTCAAAACCTCGCCACGCTCGCCGCTCGCATCAAAACATTTTTCGCGAAAGATGTTGGCTGTTGACTGTCCGCAGATTACGCAGATTTCCGCAGATTGAGAGGGTGTATGAAGGCTGATCACAGAGACGAACAGACAAACGCCATCAGCGGCGCGGCAAGGGGGTTTGTCCGTCCGCAGGTTACCGCAGGCCCAAACTCAATCTGCGTAATCTGCGCAATCTGCGGACAAACCTATTTCCGTCACCCTCGAATGGGTGTCCGCAGATTACGCAGATTTTCGCAGATTGAGAGGTAACATGAAGTCGGATCACAGAGACGAACAGACATACGCAATCATCGGTGCGGCAATGGACGTACACCGGGAACTTGGCCCTGGCTTTTTGGAGGCCGTTTACCAGGATGCCCTTGCCATCGAATTGGAGTTGCGCGGTATCCCTTGCGAGCGCGAACGTCTGCTGCCGGTTCACTACAAGGGACGTCTATTACCGTCGTTCTATCGGGCGGACTTTATCTGCTTTGGTGAAATCATCGTGGAAACCAAGGCGCTTGATGCGCTTGCTGGCATCCACGACGCGCAGACGATCAACTATCTGAAGGCGACTGGCCTGCAGCGCGCCCTCCTTCTCAACTTCGGTGCCGTTTCCCTCCAACACAAACGCTTGATCCGTACACATACCCAGCCACACTCTCCACCCCCCATAAATCCCACTCCCGAATCTGCGCAATCTGCGTAATCTGCGGATAACTCTTAACCCGGAGCCCCCATGCCCATTGACTACATTCCCTATTTCCCCCAGCCCATCGAAGGTCAGGCCGTGCTCGACAATTTCACGCGCACCCGCCGCCTGCTCAGCTACCGCGACAACGACAAGGTCCTGCGCCGTATCGCCCGCGGCATGCCGAGTTACGAAATCGACACGCTGGAAACCGTCGGCAATGCGGCTGAGCCGCAACCCTCACCCCCGGCCCCTCTCCCAAAGGGCGAGGGGAGCAAAGGCCCCAACCTCCTGATCCGCGGCGAATGCCTCTCCGCCTGCGCCTACCTCAAGGCCCAGGGCATCGCGGTCGATCTCGTCTACATCGACCCGCCCTTTGCCTCCGGTGCGGATTACGCCAAGAAGATCTACGTCCGCCGCAATCCCAAGGTCGCCGCCGCCCTGGCCAAGGCCGAAGAGGAACTCCCTGACGACCAGCTCCGCGCCTTCGACGAGAAAATGTACGGCGATATCTGGACCAAGGAGGACTACCTCAACTGGATGTACGAGAACCTCATGGCCATCAAAGCCGTCATGTCAGATAACGCCAGCATCTACGTCCACCTCGACTGGCACATCGGGCATTACGTCAAAGTGTTGATGGATGAGGTGTTCGGGGAGTCCCGTTTTCTCAACGACATTATCTGGTGGTACAACGACAAAATGCCAACCGGTGGAAATGCACTGGATCGCCAGCACGATTTGATTTTCCAGTACGTGATGGGTGAACAGTACACAGCCAATCCAGTTCTCGAATTACGAGAAAACCCGAATCGAAAACGGGAAATCCGTAAGAAAATCGATGGCCAGATGGTTCGCATACGCGATGAAAACGGAAAACAAATTTGGGCAGAAGACAATCCCAACAAACGCTGTGGCGATGTGTGGCGGATTTGTCTCGCAAATTCACAAGCTGAAGAACGCGTTGACTATGCCACGCAGAAACCGACAGCCCTGTTAGATCGTATTATTTCTGCTTCGTCTGACGAGGGTATGGTTGTCGCAGACTTTTTCGGCGGCAGCGGCGTGACCGCCGCCGTTGCCAACCGGCTGGGGCGGCGCTTCATTCATGTGGACGTCGGCATCAACTCGATCCAGACCACGCGCGACCGGCTACAGGCCGCAGGCGCCTCGTTCACCGTGTTGGACGTGCGGGACGGCGTGGCCCTCTTCCGCAATCCGGTGCAGACCATGGACAAGTTGCGCTCGCTGATCACCGGTCTGCGCCTCGACGAGGCCGAACTCGACTCATTCTGGGCGGGCGCGTTCAATGACAGCCGCCTCGGTCTGGTGCCCGTCTATTTGCCCGACCTCAAAGACCACACCACCAAGGTGCTCGACATCCCGCTCATCAACCGAATCATCAACGTGGCCATGCCCGACCTTCCGGACAAGGTCAAAAAGGTTGTGGTCTACACCGTGGACATCGACGACCGCGCGGCGGTCGATGCGTTCATCAAAGAGAACTCCTCGCCCGACTGCGTGATCGAGCTGCGCGACCTCAAGGAACTCCTATCCGAGGTTGTCCTGGCCGACGAGGCCAGCATCTCCGTCAGCAAGAAACACGTCATCACCTTCGAGCGTTTCCACAGCGACCGTCTCCAGCAGAAGATCGCCGCCTACAACGACAAGCACGGCCTCAACTGTCAGCCCAATGGCGAACTGCTCGACGAACTCGACCAGCCGCCCGAGCCCAAGCCGGTCAAAGGCTTCAAGCCCATCGAGATCAGCGAGGACGGGCTTGAACTCATCGAATGGGTCAGCGCCGATTGCACGGCATCCGAAGGCCCCTGGCACAGCGACGTCGAGATCAAGATCGACAAGCGCGGCCTCGTGAGCCGGGACGGCAAAAAGAGCAAGGACTTCTGGGATGCGAAGCTCACTTGCCCCAAGCGCCCGTGCCGCGTCAAAATCCGATCCATTGCAGGAGACGAAACAATCCTGCCCATCTAAGAAGAGGCACGAAATCGACCCCGATAGCGATTTCGATTTCGACTTTCTCTTCATCGGCCGCGCCTGCAGAAACCGTTTGCACATTCCGCGGGCGGGTGGTACAACAATCGGGACATCTTACAGCAAGAAAGGGCGGCGTATGGATCGGCGCATGGCGGGGCTGGGGGCGCATCCGGGAGAGCGGATCATCGCGTGCTTGAAACAGGCGGCGGGGAGCGAGGTCT
>JBAXWO010000213.1:0-5160 GCA_037128375.1 bacterium | reverse complement strand
TCCAGGACTTGGGGTCCCGTTTGACGTCCAACGCATTGGCGGGGCAGCGTTTTTGGCAGGCGCCGCAGAACGTGCACTTTTCGATCTCAACATCAATGTGTCCGCGGGTTCCGACGGGAGGGACTCGTTTTTCCGCCGGGTAGCGCCGGGTATCCGGTGCTGAGGTGAGTTTGCTGAAGATACTGCCGATGAGATTAATCATGATTAGCGCTCCGTACAACTGATGCAGGGGTCGATGCAAATGGCAATGACGGGGACATCGGCCAACTGGCATCCGGTTAACATGTGCAGCAAGGGGGGGAGGTTGGCAAAGGTGGGGGTTCGGACGCGGAAGCGTTCGAGGTTACGGGTTCCGTTGCCCTTGATGTAGAAATTCAGTTCGCCGCGGGGCTGTTCGATCCGGGCAAGGACTTCGCCCGAGGGGGTACCCTTTACCGGAGTGGAAATGGGACCGGCGGGGCTTTTGGCCAGCGCATGGCGGACGAGATCGGCAGAGGTGCTGAGTTCCTTGATGCGTACCATTGTGCGGGCATAGCAGTCGCCGGCCTGGTCTGTAACCATTTTGAAGTTCAGTTCGCCATAGGCGGCATAACCGCTTTCGCGCAGGTCCATGGCAACGCCGCTGGCACGGGCCACGGGACCGACGGCGCCGAGTTCGTAGGCTGTATCCTTCGAAAGCACGCCGACGCCGATAAGGCGTTGCTTGACACTGTAGTCATCCACAAGGGCGGGGAGGACGGAGGCCAGTTGGTGTTCAATCTCATCCAGTTGCTTCAGGATGTAGGTCGCCTGATCCGGTGAGATATCGCGTTTAACTCCGCCGATGGCGCACACGCCGAGGATGACGCGTCCGCCGGTGGTTTTTTCCATGATATCCAGAACGAGTTCCCGGATCTGCCAGAGGCGCATGAACAGGTTTTCGAAGCCGAAGGCGTCGGCCAGGAGTCCGAGAATCAGCAGGTGACTGTGCATGCGATGGACTTCGGCCCAGACGACACGGAGATAGCGTGCGCGGTCGGGAACGGTCACGTTCATAAGGGATTCAATGCCCTGGCAGTAGTTTTGCGAGTGCATGAAGCTGCAGATCCCGCAGATGCGCTCGGCCAGGTAGACATCCTGAACGTAGTCCTTTTTCTCTGCGATTTTTTCGAGGCCGCGATGGACGTAGCCGACGGCGGGAAGCGCCTCGATGATTTTCTCGTCCTCCATGACGAGCCGCAGTTGGATGGGTTCGGGGAGGACGGGGTGCTGGGGTCCAAACGGGATGGTGTTGCGGCGGATCATGGTGCTGCCTCCCCGGCGGTGCCGGTGCGTGTGGTGTCGCGAATTTCCAAGCCGATGCCGAGGTGGGCCTTGTTCATGGGGGCGACCGGTGCGCCATCGGAAAGCATGAACCGGCCTTTATAGTCAATGGTCAGGCCGGTGACTTCAATGCCGAACAAGTCTTTGATTTCGTTTTCGACCAGGACCGCGGCAAAGAAAATAGTCGAGATGCTCGGGAGTGCCGTGCCTTTTGGGAGGCGGAGTCGCAGATGTTTCAAGACGTACTGTTTATCGAAGTGGTAAAGGATGTCGTGGGCGTCCATCAGGTCGCAGCAGGTCATCGTCACAAAACGATACTTGTCCTGTTTGGCCTTCCAGACCTCGACGGCCAACTGGTCCATGGAGATTTCGGTTACATTGTCAAGCATGGGCATGCCTTTCTTTAAACGGATTCAACGGCGACTGGCGGAGGTGCCGGGATTCTTGTGATGCAGCCTTGGGAGGCGGACACCGAGGTGATGGCCGCGGTTCGGCGGGATTCCAGAATAACGGCGGCTTGGACGATGCCGTCGATCATGGCTTCCGGCCTTGGGGGGCAACCGGGAACAAAGACATCGACGGGAATGACCTTGTCGATGCCGCCGAGGACATTATAGCCATCGGCGAAGATTCCGCCGGTGGAGGAGCAGACGCCGAAGGCGACGACCACCCTGGGGTCCGGCATCTGGTCATAAACGTTGCGGAGGACGCGCGCGTTGCGGTGATTGACGGATCCGGTGACGACGAGGACATCAGCGTGTTTTGGGTTGCCGACATGGAGGATGCCGAAACGCTCAAGGTCGTAGATGGGGGTCAGGCAGGCCAGAAATTCGATGTCGCAGCCATTACAACTGTTGCAGTTGAAGTGGACGACCCAGGGGGACTTGCTCAGTTTTGGAATCGGTGACATGGGGAGTATACCTCGCGGGTTAGAGATAGAGCCAGAGGACGTTTGTCAGTGCCAAGACAAGGGCGCCTGTCCACATGAATCGGAATGTCCAGATGGTGGTAAGACGGGCGAAGGCGTTGTCCACAACGGTCATGAGGAAGAAGACGGCGAGCGCCAGAAGGCCGCCGAGGATCAGGTTGGAGGCCCAGAACAACATCACCAGATAGAATAGCAGGGCGATTTCGTAAAGGTGGGCGATTTCGATGATGGCGAGATACGGGCCGGAATACTCGATGGTAAGTCCCTTGATGATTTCCTGATGAGCGTGATGGGAGGTGGCGATATCGAACGGCGACTTTTGGAGTTTGATGGCGATTACCACGAGCAGCGCGATGAACAGCAGGGGAAGTGTTTGCAGCATGGGATGATTCGCTGACAGAGGGGAGGCCAGGAGGAAGTTGCCGTTGGCGAGGTACATTCCGATCATCAGGAGAATCAAGATAGGTTCATAGGCGACCATCAGGATGATTTCGCGCTGGCTGCCGATGCGGCTGTAGGGGGATCGGACGCACATGCCGCCGAGCACCAGCGACAGTGTCGAGAAGGCGAAAATGAATAGAAACATAAGGCTGTCCTGGCCGAGGACCAGCAGGAGCAGGGCAAGGACCATGAAGGCCAGATGCAAGAAGGCATAGACCACTTGAATGCGGTTGACGACGATCGGATCCTTGCGAAGGAGTTTGATGACGTCATAAAACGGTTGAAGGATTGGCGGGCCTATCCGGCCCTGCATACGGGCGGTTATCCTCCGGTCAAGTCCTGCGATCAGTGCCCCAAACAGGGGGGCCAGCAGGATGATGGCAAGAATGGGGAATGATGGATTGAGAAGGTCTGGTATTAGCGAGGTCATTTAAAAATAACTCCGAATAGGGTGATCACAATCAAGGTGGCAATGGGGTTGCACACGGCCGAGATCCGGGTTTCCCCGAAAATGGGCGAGAGATAGTAGCTGTTCAGGAGCGCCCTGCTGGGTGTGTCGGCGATGCTGCGGAACATGAAGTCGCTTTCGGGGGTTTTCACGTTTTCGCCACAGAGGTAGGGAAGTCGAAGATGGCTTTTCCTGAAGAGGGTGGCCCCGACGACGATGGCCAGCAGAATGGCGCCCAAGACCACGAACAGCGGCCAGGCGAGGAAGGCATCGACTGAATCCAGTAGCGGCAGAGACGACGGGTCTTGGCCCTTGCCGAAGACGGTCAGGCTGATGGGTTTAATGACGAACCGATAGATGGGCATGGCGCCGAGGCAGGCGGCAAGAACCATGGCGCACATGGTGACGAGTATGGCGGCCATCCAGTGGCTCACTTTTTCGATGGTATAGGTGCGATGGTACGAGACGGTGGTGATGCGTCCGAGCCACTTTGCCCAAAAGAAGATGGTCAACGCGCTTCCGGCGACCAGGAGCAGGAGGACGATCGGAGAATTGACGGACGCCTCGATGGACATCCATTTTCCGATCAGCATGCCGAAGGGGGGGGCCATCATGGAGGCCATGCCGATGATGGCCACATTCGTCGTGAGAGGCATTTTAAAGAGGATGCCGCCCATATCCTCGATATGGCGGCTACCGATGGTTTGCTCGATGGTGCCGACGCACAGGAAAAGGAGTGCCTTGGAGATCGCGTGGTAGATCAGGATGGTGAGGGCCGCGGCGAAGGCCAGTGGGGAATGAATGCCGGCACAGGCGGCGATGAGCCCGAGGTTGGCGATGGTGGAATAGGCGAGCACCTTCTTCCCGTTGCTCTGGCTGATGGCCATGGCGCTGGCGGCAGCGAAGGTAAAGGCGCCGGCGATGGACACAATGGTGCCGAGCGGGGTTGAATCGATGGCGGGGGCAAAACGCAGAATGAGGTAGGAGCCTGCTTTGACCATGGTGCTTGAGTGAAGGAGCGCAGATACGGGAGTGGGGGCGACCATGGCCCCGAGCAGCCAGCTTTGAAAGGGAAGCTGAGCCGACTTGGTCATGGTGGCGACGGCGATCAGGGCGAGGGGCATGAGGAGTGAACCGCCTGCGATCATGGCGGATAGGGTGCCGTGTCCGCTGTGGTGTTCCGCCAGGAATGCCGCGACCGCAAGGCAGGCGCCGCCGAAGGCGTTAATCAGAATGGCCCGCTTGGCACTGACTTTGGACTCCTCATTGCCTTCGTAACCGATCAAGAAGAAGGAGCAGAGGGTGGTGCCCTCCCAGAAGATCGTGAGCCATTTTAAGTCATCGGTGAGGACCAGGCCGTTCATCAGGCCGAGAAAGGCGACCAGGAAGAAGTAGAAACGCCCCGGGGTCATGGCGGCCGGCGAGGCATGGTGCGCATGCTTGGTCATGTAACCGATGGAGAAGAGGGTGATCAGTCCGCCGACGACCGAGACGATCAGGACCATGACGAGAGAGAGGGAATCCACAACGAAAGTGGTTTCTTCCGGAGCCGTTTCGCCGCGGGTGAAGAAGGAGTAGAGGGTGAGGGCGAGAGGGATGATGGCGAAGGCGGAGACGAGTCGGTTGCGGATCTTAATGCTGATGAGCAGAATCAGGATGGCCATAAGCGGCTCGATGACGGAGCCGATTTGAGTAATGAAAGCGGGAAAAGCCAGACGGGCGGGCCCCTGAGTTGCGAGGATCACGGCGGCCGCCATGGTAAGGAGTGCGGAAGTGACCACGAGTCCATGACGGAGCTTTTGCGGTAACCCAAGCATCATGAGCGCCCCGAAGCCAATCGGGACCAGGATGAGAACGCCCAAAAGCCATTCTTGTAAGCCGTACATACGTTGATCACTCCCTGTTAACTGGCGTCATGCAGAAAATGGCCCGCTACGATCCAGAATGGGCGCGGACCGGGCATTCGTTAAACTTTTGCTCGTCATCAAAAAAACGCGGGACTTATGGCTCAATGACCGACGGAAGTCAAGAGATTGTGTCA
>JBAXWO010000212.1:0-5165 GCA_037128375.1 bacterium | reverse complement strand
GTGCTCGGTGTAGAGCTCCAGGTGGTTGATCTTCCATTCGGCCAGTTGATCGACCAGGGCGAACAGCGTGTCCAGCGTGGGAACCTTGTCGCGGCTGACATCCAGCATGACGCCGCGCACGGGAAAGTCGGGATGGTCCTCGATCACACCGGCCGGCAGAAATCCGCCCGTCTGCCGCCAGAGTTGCCTGAGCGTCATCACGCCGTAGAAAAGTCCGGCCGCATCGGGGGCGCGCAGGTGCATTCCCCGGGATGTGATCTTCAGCCGGTAACCCTGCGCCGGCAACCCGGCATGCGGATCCAGTTCCAAGACGGCGCAACCCGGCCCGTCGGGAGTCCCGTCCCCGGCCCGGACCGTCCAGCTCACCCCGGCGTAGTCCCGTCCGGCGTCCTGCAAGCGGAGGGCCGGGCCAAGGGTATCCGCCGGGTTCCCGCGCACCACGATCCGCCGGAGGTCGTCCGCCGCCAGGCGGCCGGCCCGGGCCGTTATCTTGCGCGGCCGGGGCAGGAACACGAGGTCTTGAAGGGAGGCCATGGAGGGGTTCCTGCTTGTTAGGGGTTGAGCCAGACTTCAGCGAAACACATCAGGCCTTCCCCGGCGGGCAAACGGGAAAGACATTCCGCGACCGTACCGTCGCTCCCCGAAAGTCTGAGCCCGGGGCGGACATCCGCGAGGGGCTGCAGCACAAAGCGGCGCTGCGCCCAACGGGGATGGGGCAGGTCCAGTTTGCCGTCCCGGCGCCGCACCCCGCCGGCGTAGATCAGGTCGATATCCATCGTACGCGGGGCGTTGCGATCCTCGCCGCGCCGGCGCCCCAGGTCCGCCTCGACCGCGTGCAGGGCCTCGGACAGCGCGTCCAGGTCATCTGGTCCTTCTAGGATGAGCACGGTGTTGAGGTATTTCTTATCCGCATGGGCCGGTTGCACATCGACCGGCTCGGTTTCATAGACCGGAGCCACGGCGACCAGACGCACCCCGGGCAGGGCGGCAATCCGCCGCGCGGCCCGGCGCAGGTGCTCCAGGCGATCCCCGAGATTGGAACCCAGACTGAGGCCGATTTCCATGACTACTTTTTCAGGCCCAGCACATCCTGCATGTCATACAGGCCCGGTGCCCGCCCGCCGATCCACTGGGCGGCCCGCAGCGCGCCCTTGGCGAACGCATCGCGGCTGGTGGCGCGATGACTGATCTCCACCCGTTCGCCCTCCGTGGCGAACAGGACCGTATGATCTCCGATGATATCCGCCGCCCGCAACGCGTGGATGCCGATCTGGCCCCTGGGCCGCTCGCCCCCCAAGCCTTCGCGCCCGTAGACCGCCACATCCCTGAAATTTTGTGCGCGCCCTTCCGCCACGCTTTCGCCCAGCCGCAGCGCGGTCCCGCTCGGCGCATCCTTCTTGTACCGATGATGCGCCTCGGTAATCTCAACATCGTAATCCAGGCCCAGGGCCCTGGCGGCCTGCTGCACGAGCGAAAAGAGCATGTTGACGCCGAGGCTCATGTTCGGAGCCCAGACGATGGGAATCACGCGGGCGTTCTGATCCACCACGGCGCGCTCATCCGGGTTGAGGCCGGTGGTGCCGATAATCACAGCCTTCCGGTGTTCGCCTGCCAGCGCGACGGTCCGGGGCACATTCTCGTGAAAGCTGAAGTCAATCAACACGTCGGCGGCCTTCACCGCGGCCACCAGATCGTGCGAGATGTTGATGCCGATATCGCCGATGCCGGCGAGCAGCCCGGCATCCTTGCCGCCTAGCGGGCACGCGGCCGTCTCCACGGCGGCCACCACCTGGAGGTCCGGCATCAGCCGTGAACATCTGACCAGCGCCTGCCCCATCCGACCCGCCGCCCCGACAATCGCTATCCTGATCATAATCGTGTCCTTATTTGGGCTTCCCCAGCCTCGAGTTCTGACGTGAACGTGACAGGCGGAACAATAGGCCAGTGCTCACCCGATCGTCAACTGCTTCGGACAGGTGGCCAGGAAGTCGAATCCTTCGCGCGTGACCACCACCGTATCCTCGATCCGCACGCCGCCCACCGCCGTGTAGTAGAGTCCGGGTTCCACCGTCACCACCTGCCCGGCGCGCAGCACGGCCTCGCCGGAACCCACCGAAGGGGCCTCGTGAATATCCAGTCCCACCCCGTGCCCGGTTCCGTGAATAAAGCCTTCGGGAACGCCCTGGGTCATGCGGGTTTCGAATCCCAACACCTTGAACCGATCGATCACACCCTGATGAATCGATGCCACGCGTATCCCGGCGCGCACCTTCGCCAGCGCCTCCGCCTGGGCCTTCTTCACGGCCTGGTACATCCTGACCAGTTCCGGAGCCGGCCGGCCTTTCACCACCGTACGCGTCAGATCGCCCCAATACCCGGTTTCCAGATCCTGCGGAAAAATATCCAGGACGATGGGCTCGCCCGCTTTCAATGGCCCATGCCCAATCCAATGCGGATTCGCCGACAGTGGACCGCAGGCAACGATCGGTTCCCCGCCTGCGCAATTCTCATCCAGCAGGATCCGGTTGATGGCCAGGCGTAAACGTTCGGCCGTCAGCACGCGCCCGCCTTCGTGCAGGATGCCGCGCGCGTCCACACGGGCCTGCCCCAACAGCGCGCAGGCGCCGCGCAAGGCCTTAACCGCCGCCCGCTGCGCGTGGCGAATGGCGCCGATCTCGACGCTTTTTTTGACCGCCCGTTCCGGGAACAACGGACCCTTGGCGATCGTCAGCCGAACGCCCTGCCGTTCGAGTTCGCGGGCCACGCCCACGGGAAAGGTCTTGGCCACCTCCACTTTTCTAAGTCCCGTTTTTTTTAGTAGCGCGCTAGCCCATTGCTCCACGTGCCAGCGGGCCTTCGGAGGAAGATCCAGTGCCTCCGGCGTCAAAACCTTCAAGGCCGGATTCGCCGCGCGGGCCCGCCCGAGTTCCATACGCGAGACCACAAGGGTTCGGTCCGGCCCATTCTGCAGAATAACCACGGGATCCGACGCCTTAAAACCCGAAACATAGAGAATATCCGAGCAAATATTGGGTATTCCAACCATAAGCCGCGGACCTGTTAATTTCTTCAAACCTGCATCCTCCTCAAAACAAACGGTTTACAAATATAAGCCTAACCTCCCGATCACAATGCGCTCCCAAACCCGTCCCGCCCCAACCCGGCCCCAATTTTTTTCTTCCGCCAACCATACCATGGATTGTGCGTCGCACGCGACAAACCACAACGTATCGTGTCTCGAAAAAAAAGTGAACGTATTATTGGGAATTGCCTTGCCCACCCTTTTTTTCTTGCCTATTGTCCTGCCTCAGCAGGTACGAGAGAGAGCCTTGCAGGGTGTTAATAACTTGTTGATAACCCCTGAAAAATGGGCTTTTGTCAGCGTAACTGCTTGGATCGGCGTAGTTACCGGCTTCAATAACCGGTTTGTTTTTTGTGTCATACTTCGAGGGAATAAGGGGCGTTCGCGACCTATTTCCATGGAATCTGTTGGAGGCTTTCGTGATAGAAACTGACGCTCTTGGGTTATGGCGCGCCGCCTGTGCGCACCTGAAAAAACGATTGCACCACGACGTCTATTCGCGCTGGATAGGCGTCATTGAGCCTCAATCGCTCATTAATGGCAAGCTCACTCTGGCCGTGGACAACAACTTTTATCAGACTTGGCTGGAGGATAATTACCTGCCTATGATCCAGAAGGCGGTGACCGCCGCGGGAGGCGATGACGCCCTGGTGATTGAGTTTGCGGTCGGCAGGACACCGGGTGCCGTTCCCGTGGAACCACCGCCGGAAGAAGAAGCGGAAGCCAAGCCCGCCGCCAAGGCCCAGGCACCCGCCCGTAAGTTGATTGCGGATCCCGTCCTGAATCCCAAGTTCACCTTCAACGATTTCGTGGTGGGACCCTCGAACAATTTCGGCCATGCCGCCGCCCTGGCCGTGGCTCAGTCGCCCGCGCGCGCCTACAATCCCCTTTTCATGTATGGGGGCTCGGGGCTCGGGAAGACGCATCTCATGCAGGCCATTGGTCATCACGTCCTGCGGAATTCAAACGCCAAGATCGTCTACCTCTCCTCCGAGACCTTCACCAACGAGTACATCGATGCCCTGCAGAACAAGGCTTTGGTCCAGTTCCGGAAGAAATATCGCGGCGTGGATCTGCTCCTGATCGACGATATCCATTTTCTCGCGGGCAAGGAACGGATGCAGGAGGAATTCTTCCACACCTTCAACGTCCTGTTCGACGCGCACAAGCAGATCGTCATGACCAGCGACCGGCCCGCCAGTGAGATTCACGGCTTGGAGCAGCGGCTGGTATCCCGGTTTGAGTGGGGTCTGGTCACGGAAATGCAGCCGCCCGACCTGGAAACCCGCATTGCCATCCTGCGCAACAAGCAGGCGCAGGGCGGACTCAACCTGCCGGATGAGATTCTGTTGTTTATCGCCAAATCGGTCCGGTCCAATATTCGCCGCCTGGAGGGCGCCCTGATCCGGGCCACCTCCTATGCCTCCCTCATTGGCCGGCCGGTCACCATCGCCGACCTGGAGAACCTGCTGCGCGATACCATCGACACCGAGAAGCAGGAGTCCCTGACGTTCGAGCACATCATGAAGACGGTGGCGGATCATTACGACATCCGGCTGGTGGACATGACGAGCAAGCGCCGTCCGTCCGCCATCACCGGCCCGCGCCAGATCGCCATGTATCTGTGCCGGTCGCTCACGTCGGCCTCCCTCCCTGAAATCGGCGGCGCGTTTGGGAAAACCCATGCCACCATCCTGCATGCCTGCCGTCTTGTGGAAACGAAAATGAAGGATGACGCCGACCTCCGCCAGAGCGTTTCCCATCTGACCCGTCAGCTCGAGAAGAAAAGTTGACAACCGTGTCGATAACTTGCTGATATGAGGTTCATATTTATTCAAGTCCGGGTTGTTGACGGTTGTTGCGAAATTGTTAGGGGAGGTCATCAACAGGGCCTGAGGGGTGATTGTGGGGCCTTTGGTCCAATCTTATCGATGATTTCGGAAGTTGTTGGGTTTATTGACAGGGCATAATACGGATAAGAATTTAGAATAATAGAATATCTATTAGTATCTGGATTGTTCATACATTGGCAGGAGTAGTCATGAAAATCGTCATCAGTAAAGACGCCGTAATGTCCGGCTTG
>JBAXWO010000211.1:0-5169 GCA_037128375.1 bacterium | reverse complement strand
AAGCACAATGAAGGAGTTTCCGCTCCGGGAGTCCAAAGGAAATGCCGCTCAGGGAGCGGATAAACCCGGCATCCCGTTCCGCGTAGGCCCTCATCACGCTCTGCCGGCACGTGTTGATTCGTTCCCCGATAATCAGCATGGGCCGCCCCGCTTCCTGCGTGTATCCCGTCTTGGCATTTGCTCAACCCCTCGTTCCGGGTATGTGCCGGGTGATTTCGTAGGCCCAGGCATCGGCATATCGAAGTCTGACCGACCAGGCCAGATCAGTGCCAAGACAGACCGCGCCGCCCCAGTGGCTTGTGCCTTCCGTGGGAATAGACTCGAACGGCGGGACCGATTTGTCGAAGGGGAACCGCATGGCCGACACTTTTCCCATGAACCGGATCCGCGGGTCGGTTTTGGCATTCCACAGGTACATCCCCTTAACCGTCTGTCCGTAGTCCCGCACCTCTTCAAAACCAGCCTTGAACAACACCTCGCATAGACAACGCCGCTGCGTTCCGGTCAGCGAAGACATCTCTTGTTCAAGTTTGTTCAGATCTTCGCCTTTCTCGATGAAACGGGTATAGATGCCTTCTTTGACGTTTGAATGGGCCTTGAAGAAGAACAGCAGCGAGTGGACTCTCCTTGCAAACTGATTGTCTTTGATCGAGATGGCTCCCGATTTCGCCTTCAGCCTGATCTTGATTGCGGCAGCAACCGGCTGAGGTCCGATGGACAGGGTCAACCGGTGCGCCTGGGCATCGTAGTCGGTTTTGCAGTGGAGGGTCTTCCCGCCGGCCTCCGCCCTCACGGCGACGTCTCCAACGATTCCGGTCATCGAGACGGTCCAGGCGCGTTTTGCGGGCAGGACCGTCAAGTCACCCCGCGGGGCGGCGATCACAACGGTTGCAACCGAGTCCGTCTGTTTGAGAGAAATGCACGTCTGCGCGAAGACTCCGGATTCCCACGCCCGCGACTCCCCGTCATCTTCATGCAATACGAATGCATTATCGGCGCCCGCGAAGATGCGCAGGTCCACATGGCTCGGATTTCCGACCCCGTCCAGACACTCCGGGGCGGCGAGCGGAACGATCGCCCCGGCGCGGGCAAACACCGGCAAGTCTTCGAGACGCCCGTAGATCGCTTCGTGCCGCCCCCCCTTGTGCCAGACGCCGGTGAAGAAGTTGTACCAGTCCCCCTCGGGGAACCAGACCACCTGCCGGCTGTGGCGGGTGTCGGGGTCGATCGGTTTGACGAAAGGGGCCACCAGCAGTTCGGTGCCAAAGAGATACTGCCCCGGACACCAGTACGCTTCTTCCTGTTTCGGATGCGCCCAGTACATGGGCCTGACCAGAGGAAGACTTTCGGTGGCCGTGCGATAGGCCATGGAATACAAGTAGGGGATCAGCGCATGCCGGAGCTGCAGCGCCTTGCGGGACGCATCGAGTGCGGCCGTGCCATGGTCCCAAGGGTGCCGGACCTGGAAACTGCTTTTGGAGGAATGTATCCGGAAGATCGGACTGAACGTGCCAAGTTGTAACCACCGGGCATACAGTTCAGGGTCCTCGACGCCCCAGAAATGGCCGCCGATGTCGTGACTCCACCACGTGAAGGCAACATTCGATGCGGTCGCGGTGAAGTAGGGCTGGAACGCCAGCGACTCCCAACAGACAACCGTATCTCCCGAAAAACCGATCTGATAGCGATGCCCCCCCATTCCCGGCCAGCGGGAGAAGACAAAGGGGCGCCGTTTTCCGCTACGGGCAAGGTCGTAATTATGGAGGTGGTTCAGCCAGTACAACGGGCTCAGCCCATGAAGTTTGCTGCGTGCCCCCTGCTGCCAGTCGAGCCACCAAAAATCGATGCCAGCTTTTTCCTGCGGATGGTGCAGGAACCTGAAGTAAGCCTCCATGAAGCGAGGGTCGGCAATGTCGAAATCCACGGGGGTCTTGGATTCGGGATTGATGCCCATGTGCCTTGCCATCGCCACGTAGGCGTCCTCGTGCGGATACACGCCGTCGGCGGGGTGCAGGTTCAGCGCCAGCTTCACGCCAAAGCGTTTGTGCATCGTTTGCATGAACCCTTTGGGATCCGGGAATAGCTTCTTTTCCCATGTATAGCCGGTCCAGCCGGTGGAATAGGGGTTCTTGACGACGTGCCAATCCATGTCGATGACGCAGACCGACAGCGGGATGCGCTCGGACTTGAACCGCTCCATGAGCGCGATCAGGTCCTTGTCGGAATACTCCCAGTAACGGCTCCACCAGTTACCCAGGGACCAGCGCGGGATGAACGGTATGTTTCCGGCGAGGCGGCAATAATCGGCAATGCATTCCTGATAGTTGTCTCCGTATCCAAAGATATAAAGGTCTTTTTGGTCGGGCGCCGCGTTTCTCAGCGTCAGCCAGCCATTGCCGTCAAACACGAGCTTCCCGGAATCGTCAACCACCGCCCACCCGCTTCGCGAGGCCAGGCCGGGTTCCACCGCGCAGGCCCCTTCTACGCAATCCAGCGTCGTCCTTGTTCCCCTCAAATTCCGGTCGTCGGTATGACCGAACTTCCACGGCTCTTTGCTGCCGGCCAGCTTGATGCTGAGGGATTCCGCGCTGAGAGGCTTGCCATCGTTCACGTATTCGAGCCGAAGGAATTCGGTGGCGAGAACGAGTCCGGCACCGGAACGGGAGACTTCAAACGGCGGGACCGGTTGCTCGCGGTACCAAAAGGTCTGCGACGGCCGGTCTTCAAAGGTGCGCGCCGCATCCCATTCGACACGCAGGCAGCGGGACGTCAGCACGGTAATCCGCAAGTCGCCTTCGGTGACGATCGCCTTCGGGTTGGCCATCGGCTTGAAATGGATAGGGAAACGCTTTGTAAACGGAATCATGTTTGTTCTCTTCTTTCTGCCTCGGTCCGCTCCGGCCCGCACGGGCCGAAATCATGCCGGAAACGGTTTGACACAGCGCTGACATGGGGAGAAAGTATGGCAAACGCGGGGAGAAAAGGCAAGATCACCACCAACCAGCGTTGGACGAAGAAGAAAGACGAAGTAGAAAGATGAAGTATGGCTTGCGCACCCTACTTTGTCTTTCCTCTTCATCCCAATCGTCATCCGTTCTCGTCGCCCGCTATCGTCCACCGGCTGACGAGAGCGGGCGACGAGAGCGGCCCACGAGACATGTTCAGCACCTCGAAAAACCTGAGCACCCGCCCCCGGCATGGCCGGAACCGGAGTTCCGGCCTACCTCTTCCGCCCCGTACCAACTGCCTAACTGCATCCACGTCGAGACCGGCTCCCGTTCGTCTACTTCCCGGCGCACTCCGGCCCGCCGAACACGATGGGCGTATCGAACAGACTCAGGCACGAGGTGTTGTAGCACAACGGCGTAAATCGCAGAATTTTCTCTTTTCCGTCCGGGAACTTGAGCGTCACGTTCGCGGCAGACCCTTCCACGCCACAGCGTGAAGTCGCGCCTTCGTCAAAATACATCCAATCCGGCCGCGGCAGGTCGGAGAGCGGCAGCAAACCGTCCGCATCCGGCGCTGGCGTGGCCAACTGCGGCAGGCCGCCGGGCATGGATGCGGGAATGTACCCGGTCGGGACGTGGGATTCGCCGACGGTCGGGGCATACCAGCCGTTCCCTTCCCCCTGCCAATCGTAGATCGCCGGGGCGAGCACCAGCGGGCCGTACTTGAGCATGATGCCGCCGTGACACGCTTCCGCATGGTGGCCGAGGCGGCCGGCCAGCGTGATCTGCACCCGGTCGTGGTCGCGCGTCTCGGTGACGGCCGGTTGCTTCACGCAACCGGGCACTCGCAGACGGAGCGCAACGCCCTCCGGCACACCCGTTGCCGAGATGGCAGCTTCGGCGCGGGCCGGATAGGCGGTCGTGATCCGCACGTGTGCCTCCTGTCCGCCGGGCATCGCAACCCGGTAGAGACCCGGCACGAGCAGATTGATGTGTATCGTGTTGCCCCGCCGCGTCACAGCGTGGCGCGCATATTCCACAAACGCTTTTCCCCCCGTGTGCAGGCAGCACCACCAAGCCTCTTCGTGGCCGTATACGCTGTAGCCGCCGGGCGAAGTTCTACGCGCTCCGAAACAGCCAGTGTTCAACTGATTGAAGGCCAGCGCGTTCCAGAGAATGTGCTCCGCATGTTCGTACGCATCATCGTTCCCCGTTAGCGCCCCCGCGTTCAGGTTCAGCATCACCCAGTCGGCGATGGAACAACCTTCATTTCTGCCGCTGTGCGGGAAACCCTCCGGGATGCAGCCGTCCGGCATTTCGAAATGCCGCTCGATGATCATTTGCCGGGCTGCCTCCGGTTTCACGTTCCAAGCTGCATCGCCGGTCACCAGCGCCGCCGTCTGAAGGCCGCGCAAAGTAGACAGGTAGCCATGGGAGTGGGTGCCCTTGTCCGGCATCTCCAACCCGTCGTTGATCATTCCGACAAAATCCAGATACGCCTGCTTGCCCGTCACGCCATAGAGCATCGCCATATGTTCCGTGATCCAGAACGGAATCCACCGGCCGCCACCCGCGTGGAGATGCTTTCTCCAGATCTCCCGCGAACGCAGCGTCAGCTCGGCCAATCCCACGGCGGCGTCGAGCGCGCGAGCGTCATTGGTCAATTCGTAGTAGTAGATAAGACCCGGGAACACCCGCGAACAGGCGAACATGCATTCTTCAATATCACCGATGGACCGATCATCAAGAATCCGCCCGAACAGACCCGACGGCCGGCGCTGCCGCAAAATGCGTTCGAACAACTCCGGCAGCCGTTCGTCGTGCTGTCCATCCACCCCCTCCGCGTACGACAGGAACTCCAGCAGCCGGCCGGTCAGGTCCCCGGCGCACTGGGACGCGTGGCGGTGATGCCCCTCCGGACGTTCCAAGTCCATCATGATAAAGTCCATGGAGTCCAGCGGATAAGTCCGCGTCCGCTGACGTACCAGCCCCAAACGGAACTTTATCTGGGATGGACTGAGCAGCGGGTTTGACAATGTCACTTTCTTGTTCTTCTTCATCGTTTTCAACCCTTCAGGCGCTTGTCGACCGATCTACGCTTCCTGCGTATATCCCGGCTTGGCATAGGCTCGCGCCGTGTCGAACAACGCCACGACGTTCGCGGCCGGAACGTCGGGCTTGATGTGGTGATCGGGGCCGCAGATGTATCCGCCTCCTTCCC
>JBAXWO010000210.1:0-5170 GCA_037128375.1 bacterium | reverse complement strand
ACCAATTTGGCGCCAAGGGTAGTGTCACCCGGCGCCGTGCACGGGAAGCCGGCGACATCCGGTAACCCTCCACCCACCCCTTGACCGCCGAAGCAGTTTTGGTAGCCCGCGTCGGTCCGACGCGGGTTCGGCCCAAGCGGAGACCCTCGATCTACGCCGTGGGATGGCAAGGGATGTTCGCTGTGCCCCCGATGGTGAATAATCGAGGGTAACTTTTGACTCTTTGGGGTCCGTGGTATAGAGTGCCACGCCTGACCCCAAAACGCGGGGAAAGGGGGTGCCGATGGCCACAACAGTCCATGTGAAGCTAGGTGAACGATCCTATCCGATCGCCATCGGGCGGCGGTTGCCGGGTCTCGCGGCGATGGAAAATACCCAGGGACTCCGCGCGCTGATTGTCTCCGATTCCAACGTGGACGCACTGCATGGAACCGTTTGTCAGCAGCGGCTTGAAGCACGCGGGATTGAGTGCCGGCGTGTTGTTGTACCGGCAGGAGAGTCGACGAAGAGCCTGCACTGGGTGGAGTTCCTTTATTCCAAAGCGGCGGAGGCGGGCTTGGATCGCGCGTCGCTTGTGGTGGCGCTGGGGGGCGGCATGGTCGGTGATCTGGCCGGCTTTGTGGCGGCGACGTATTTGAGGGGCGTTCGGTTTGCCCAGATGCCGACAACGCTTCTGGCGATGGTGGACAGTTCGGTGGGGGGGAAAACAGGAGTCAACCTGTCGCAGGGAAAGAACCTGGTGGGGGCCTTCTATCAACCCGTGGGAGTGGATGCCGATTTGGATTGGCTGCAAACCCTGCCTCAGAGGGAGTACGTCTCCGGGTTGGCGGAGGTGGTGAAATACGGTGTCATCTGGGATGCCACCCTGTTCGGATTTCTGGAAAAGCACCCGAATGAACTGCTGGAGCGGGATCCCGATTTTCTGGAACGGGTGGTGGCCCGCTGTTGTGAGATCAAGGCGGAAGTGGTCTCGATTGACGAGCGTGAGATTGGTCCGCGCGCCATTCTGAACTTCGGGCATACATTGGGACATGCGTTGGAAAAGGTGGATGGGTACGGAGCGTGGCTGCATGGCGAGGCGCTTGCGATCGGCATGTGCTATGCGGCGCAGCTATCGGTCGCGGTGGAGGGATTTCCCGCTGATGAAGCCGATCGCCTTCGTC
Source organism: bacterium (assembly GCA_037128375.1). GTDB lineage: Bacteria > Verrucomicrobiota > Kiritimatiellia > CAIKKV01 > CAITUY01 > CAMBRF01. Next base: position 4,007 of record JBAXWO010000210.1, on the reverse strand, counting down.
ATCTGCTTCGAAAGCTCCAACTTCCGGTGGGGAGACGCGATAATCCCCTGCCTGAGTGGGCGGCGCTTCGCCAGGCCATGAGTTTAGACAAGAAGACCCTCCAAAATCGGCCGCGTTTTGTGCTGGCTAAGAAATTGGGGTCAGTGCTGACGGGGTGCGAGGTGGATGATGAAACATTAACGGAGATCTGGCATGTCTGCTGTCAATGAGTCAATTGCTCGCGAATACTTTGAGCAGTTGGGGTTCCTGGTAAGTCAGCCCTGCAAGTACGGTGCATCGGGACGGGTCAAAAGGGTGGAGGAGGAAATCGATCTCCTGATCGTTCACCCACGTATCCGTGAGCATCGACTGCCGGGCCAGATCGTCTGGACTGCAGCTGACCTGAAAACGGTGGCGCGTGCCGTGGTGGGGGTTCGCGGATGGCATACCGAGCGCTTTTCCGTGGCTACTTTCGCCCAGACTCCGGAAATTCTTCGGTTTGCTGAACGAGCGGCGCGCAGCGCCGCCGCCGAGCGTTTGGGATCGGAATCCGTGGCTGCCATCCTTTGCCTTCCGGAGCTGCCGGCATCGGGTGAGCTTCGGGAGAAAACCTTGGCGGCGCTCAAAGACCACGGCATCGATGGCGTCCTCTCTTTCCGAACGATGCTTGTAGAGCTGCTAGGTTTGGTGAAAACGAATCGTAACTACGAGAAGTCCGACCTTTTACAGACGCTTCGCATCCTGAAGAATTACGGTTTTATCAAGGATCCCCAGATGGAGTTGTTTACGAAGCGGCGCAGGGATATTCACACGGCGAAGGATAACACATGATCCGGTCATACGCTTTTAACCAGACTCAAGGACGGCTGATCAGTCAGGACCTGACCCTGGATCTGCTGAAGGTCGTTTTGCAGGACGACGGGGTTCAGTTCTGGGTGGATGTCGGCGAGTGTTCAGATGATGAGGCCAAGTCCGTCCTGGACGGCGTATTCCATTTCCATCCCCTGGCGATTGAAGACTGTTTGATGCCCAGCGACCGCGCCAAGGTCGAGGAGTATGACGGATACGTCTTTCTGGTCATCCATGCTGTGAACTACAATGGCGGCGAGTTTAAGGCCTGTGAACTCGATTTGTTTATCGGAAAGAACTTCCTGGTCACCTACCATCGCGAACCCCTGCGTTGCGTACAGGCGACCGTTGAACGGGTCATGAAGAACGCTCCCGCCGTGGCCCGTGCTCCGGATCGGCTTAGTTATACGATTCTCGATTCCCTGCTTGAGGGGTATGCTCCCGCTTTGGAAGAAATGTCGGTGGAAATTGCCGACCTGGAGCGGAGTCTGCTGGCCAATCCATCGCGGAATGTATTGGGTGATGTGTCGCAGCTTAAGGGCGAGGTTCAGCGTCTTCGTCAGATCGTCTGGCCCCAGCGGGAGACCATCGCCCGGATAGCGCATGGGGAATTCAAGGTCGTGCGCGCCCATATGCTCCCTTACTATCGCGACCTGTTGGACCAGCTCGTTCGGATCAGTACGATGGCTGAGAATTCCCGCGATTCCTTGACGAATGTTCTTCAAATCCACCTGAACATCCAGCAGATGCAGGTAAACCATGTCATCAAGGTTCTTACCGTGATGGCCACCCTCTGCATGCCGGCATTGGTGGTTACCAGTTACTATGGAATGAATTTGGTGCACTGGCCCGGCCCGGACGCTTCCTTCGCCTGGATATGGGTTTGGGCCGCCACCGGTTCTTCGACGGCGTTCCTGGCCTGGTTGCTCAAGCGCAAGGGGTGGTGGTAACATGAGCCCGATCAAGGCCTTGTTCCGTGGCTCACGGTGAAGCCTATGACCTCTTGTGAATTACTGGCTCCCGCCGGAGACCTGGATACCGCCTATGCCGCATTTCATTACGGGGCGGATGCCATCTATCTCGGACTCAAACAGTTTTCCGCGCGCGCGGAAGCCTCCAATTTTTCACTGGAGGAACTGAGCGAAATCCTCGCTTTTGCCCACGCGGCGACACCGCGTCGGTCGGTCTATGTCGCCCTCAACACCCTGGTAAAGGATGCGGAGATCGACACGGTGATCGAGATGCTGGCCGCCGTCGCCGACCTGGGTGTGGATGCCCTGATCGTTCAGGACACCGGCGTCATCCGTCTGGCACGCCGCTATTTTCCGGAGTTGGCGCTGCATGCCAGTACGCAGATGGCCATACATAACCTGGAGGGCGCCCGCATGGCGCGGGAGATAGGGTTCTCCAGAGTGACCCTGGCGAGGGAACTGACGCAGTCGGAAATTGCCGGCATTGTCAGGGATTCTGGACTGGACGTTGAGGTGTTCGTTCACGGAGCGCTCTGTTATTCGTATAGTGGATTGTGCCTGTACTCCTCCCTGCTGCGGGGGCGGAGCGGAAACCGCGGGAGGTGCACGTATCCTTGCCGGGACCTTTTCACCTCTCCCAGTGCGGCAAAACCCTCGTTCCCTTTTTCAATGAAGGATCTTGCGGTGCTGGAGGCGGTTCAGGGGGCAAGGCAGGCGGGCGTGAAAAGCCTGAAGATCGAAGGCCGTAAAAAAAGCGCCCTGTATGTGGCCACAACGACGGACTACTACCGGAAGATTCTCGATGGTCGTCTATCCCACCGCGATAGGCAGGCGGCCGAGGAGGCGATTCGGACGGTGTTCAGTCGTCCGTGGACCCGCCTTTATGCCACATCACGACGGAACCGGGACGTGATAGATACCGAGGTGGTTGGGCACCGGGGTGCCTTCATCGGGACGGTAAAGGGTGTGGATCGCAAAGGATGGTTGCGCTTCCGTACCGGCCGGCGTCTGGAGCGACATGACGGGCTCCAGATCGATATTCCCGGCGAGGGGCGTCCGTACGGGTTTCCCGTGGATCATCTTTGCCTCGTCGAGGAATCGGGGCGGCGTTCGGAAGTGTTTGAAGCCCCGGCGCAGTCCCTTGTGGAGACATCGATGCCCTTCGATCATCCTGCAGTAGAGACGGGTGCCCGCCTCTACTGTTCCTCCTCCCAGCAGGTCAAACAGCAGTACCGTTTTCCCCGCCCGAAACCAGGCGCCTTTAGGGTGAGAAAGCCGATTCAAGTCGAACTGACGGCTGTGTCGGATCGGCTCATCGCCACAGCCAGAGGCGGCGGGGGGGAGGACTGCGTGGGGGCACGTGTCGAAATCCCGGGTGAATTCGCGCCCAGCCGGAATCCGGAGGCAACGGTCGGCGCGGCCAAACAGGCGTTCGAAAAACTCGGCGATACCGTATTTGAACTGCGAGGCTTCGAACTGAATAATCCCGCCGGCTTATTTCTTCCGGTCTCGGTGTTGAACCGCTTGAGGCGCGAACTCGTGAGCGCCTTGGACGCGTCCATGGCAGTGGCGCACAGCCAGCGGGTCGCGAACGTTAAGGAGTTGGAAAAACCGGTCGTGACACCCCTGGCGGCGGGTTCGATGCGCTGGAGCGTGAAAGTGGACCGATGCGAGTCTCTTCAGTCCTTTGAAGCACAGGATTGGAAAAACGTAGACGAAGTGGTGCTCGATATTGCCGGGAATTCCCTGGTCGACATTCTGATGGCCGGGGCGGAGTGGGCGGCTCACCTCGGACCGGACCGCGTGCGACTGGCATTGCCGATGATTTCCCGCGAGTGGGAAATGCCGGGCTTGCGCGAAAAAATCAAGGCCTTGATTGCGGCGGGTTGGAGCCGTTGGGAGGCCTCGGGGCTTTTCGCCTGGTCATGTCTGGCTGACGGCGCCGACGCCGCGTTGATCCGCCGTTCCGGCGGTCTGACCACGGATTGGCCGGTCTATGTGACGAACCGTGCGGCGGCCCGGCAGGTTCTGGCGATGGGCGCGAGCCAGTTCACCCTGTCACCCGAGGATGACTTTGAGAATATGAAGCGACTGCTGGGTGAATATGGAGACAGAGCCATTGTGATTGTCTACCAGGATACGCCGCTATTTATTTCGGAGAACTGCGCGATGGCCAGTCTAAGTGGGCGCTGCCCGGTGGGCTCTGCG
>JBAXWO010000021.1:0-14462 GCA_037128375.1 bacterium | reverse complement strand
CACGCGAAAAGACCTCCCCCCGGATTTCTCGGGGTATTTCTTCGGATTGTCGGCAGCAGAGGTGCTCGTCGCTCAAAGTTTGAAGGACCACTTCAAGTTCATATTCGTGAATGTGAACACAGGATGGCATATCGAAATGGGGCTTGGTGACATATTCGCGCGGGCAAAGGGGATATATCCGACTTGGAGTATCATGTTTTGAATACTTCGCAAAGATTGGTGTCCAGATCAACTCCGCCGCCAAGATGCCCGATGTTGTCATCCACGATCCGAGGCGCGAATGGCTGGTCATCGGGGAAGCCGTGACAAGTGCCGGAGTAGTGGACGGGAAGCGGCGGCGGGAACTCAAGGAGTTGTTCGCTGGATTTCGGCGCGGCCTTGTCTTCGTCACGGCATTCGAAGACCGTGACGCATTGGGCCGCTTCTTGAGCCATATTTCTTGGGAAACGGAGGTCTGGATTGCCAAAGACCCCGACCACGTTGTTCACTTCAACGGGGAGCGTTTTCTCGGCCCGTATCCCGATACGGTGAGCACGACCTGAAGAGGCAATCAGACGGTGGAACGTCACGGCGCGTTCCGCGCACCGGTTCAACACTGACGTCTGCCTTTGCCGGTGCTACGGCGGAGTTAAGCCTGGGATGCAAGCGTGATTGTTTTTTCGAAAACGAATAGACTGAAGCCCATGAATAGTCGGGGTGTCAACTCAATGCGGGGCGTGATGGCGGTTGGGGTGTGGGTTGTGGCGCTCGGTCTCGGCCCGGGGGTTTCAGGGGCCACCCTGGACGTGAAATGGGGGGGCGACACCTTGTCGGTGAAGGCCGATCAGGTTCCCCTGCAGCAGATTCTCGGGCGGCTCCAGGAAGCGGGTATAACGATCCGCGTGGATCCACGGGTCAATTCACCCGTTACCGCCCATTTTGCCAACCGGACTTTCCGCGATGGGGTCGAAGAACTCCTGGCGGGCTGCGACTATGCGCTTTTCTCGACCCTGATCGAGGGGCCGGCCGGTTCCTTCCGGCGCATCTCGGAAATCAACGTTTACCTTCACGGCGACCGGCGCGCGCTCAAGCCCCTGCCCGGGGTGGACGACAATCTGGTGCGGGCGCAGACGCCGGTGCGTAGCAACGCCATCGCGTGCGTGAAGGATGAGGTTCTGATCCGGTTGAGAAAGGATGTCGATCTGGCGGCCTTTCGCGCGCTTCTGACGCGAATAGGTGGGACGGTGGTGGAGAGCCTGCCATCGCAGGGCATTTATCGCATTCGCCTGGCGCCGGGTTCAAATCTTGCGGAGATTTTGAAGGCCCTGGCTAAGGATCCGCTTGTGGCCCGGGCTGAGCCGAATCTTATCTACCGGCCTGTGACGCCCACGCGGGTCGAAGGGGGGAAGGCGGCGGTTTCACGCAGCCGTGTCGGGCCCGGCGAGGGTGCCGCCGCCGTGGCGGTGCTGGATACAGGGCTCAGTCCGGACGCGGGTTTGGGGGATAGGGTTCTGGCCTCGCTGGATGCGTTGGCGCCGAATCGGCCCCTGGGCGACGCGGCGGGGCACGGCACCCAGATGGCCTTGATAGCCTCGGGGCTGGCGGTGCCTGACGGCGGCGAAGACACCCTGAATTCAGCGGGGGTTCCCATCATCCCGATCCGGGCGTTTGACGATAATGGCTATGCCTCGGAGTTTGCCCTGATGAAGAGCCTGTCCTTTGCGCTGGAGCACGGGGCCCGGGTGATCAGCATGAGTTGGGGGTCGGAGACCGATAGCGGATTTTTGGCCGACGCCATGGCCTATGCCGCGGACCGGGGCGCGGTGCTGGTGGCGGCGGCTGGAAATGAGCCAACGGGCCGTCCGATGTACCCCGCGGCCAACTCCCATGTGCTGGCCGTGGCGGGGTTGGCGCCGGATGGCAGCGTCTGGGCGCAGTCGAACTACGGGCGGTTCGTCGGGTTGGCGGCTCCGGCTTTTGCCAACCTGCCGGTGGGGTACAACGGGCCGCCGGGCGCCTACGCCGGCACCTCCGTGGCGACCGCATTTACGGCCAACGCATTGGCCCGTTACTTCGCCCTTCACCCGGAGGCCACCGCCCGGCAGGCGCTGGACGCCCTGACCAAGGCTTTGACTCAAGTTTCGTCCGCCGCCACCAATGCCCATGCCGAAATCGGCCGGCTCGATTCACAGGCCGTGGCCGCATTTCTCGGATCCACTCCGTAGGGCCATTGGACGGTATTTACAGGGTTGACGGTGGAGTGTAAACTGCAGGCAAGTTTTTCGGTATTAGACGACAGGAGGGTTCATGTTGGATTCAAACAAATTGACACAGAAGGCGCAGGAAGCGCTGCAAGCGGCACAGGCGATTGCCGTGCGGTTGAGTCATCAGGAGGTTGATGGCGAGCATGTCTTGATGGCCCTGTTGGAGCAGGAGGAGGGTTTGGCGCCCCGTCTGTTCGAGCGTATGGGCGTGCGGCTGGCAGAAGTGAAGGCCCAGGTTGAGCAGGCGCTTGACCGGCTCCCGAAAGTTCAGGGATCGACCACGGAAGCCGGGAAAGTCTATGTGACACAACGGCTGAATCAGTTGCTGGTGCGTGCCGGCGATGAGGCCAAGCGGCTGAAGGATGAGTATGTCTCGGTTGAGCATTTATTGCTGGCGTTTCTGGAAGAGGGAAAGCGCACGCCGGTTGGCAAGATTCTGGCCCAGGCCGGCGTGGATCGGGCGCGGTTCCTTCAGGAATTGACGGCGGTCCGCGGGAATCAGCGTGTGACCAGCGCCACGCCGGAGGGGGCCTACGAGGCGCTCCAGAAATACGGCGTGGATCTGGTGGACCTGGCCCGGCAGAACAAGCTGGATCCGGTTATCGGGCGTGACGCGGAAATCCGGGGCGTGGTGCGCATTCTTTCCCGCAAGACCAAGAATAATCCCGTCCTGATCGGCGAACCCGGGGTCGGGAAGACCGCCATCGTCGAGGGGCTTGCGCACCGGATCGTGCGGGGCGATGTGCCGGAGGGACTCAAGGATCGGACGATCTTCGCGCTGGACATGACCGCGCTGATGGCCGGCGCAAAGTACCGGGGTGAGTTTGAAGAACGCCTGAAAGCCGTTCTCAATGAGATCAAGGCGGCTGAAGGCCGGATCATCCTGTTTATCGATGAGCTGCACAACATCGTCGGGGCGGGCCGCACCGAAGGTTCGACGGATGCCGGCAACATGCTCAAGCCGATGCTGGCACGGGGGGAACTGCATTGCATCGGTGCCACGACCCTGGACGAGTATCGCAAGTATATCGAAAAGGATAGGGCCCTCGAGCGCCGCTTTCAGCCCGTGACGGTTGATGCGCCTTCGGTGGAGGACACCATTTCCATCCTGCGCGGCCTCAAGGAGCGTTTCGAGGTCCATCACGGTGTGCGGATCACGGATTCGGCCCTGGTCGCCTCGGCGGTGCTGTCGGATCGCTACATCAGCGACCGGTTTTTGCCGGACAAGGCCATCGACCTGATGGATGAGGCCTGCGCCTCGATCCGCACGGAGATCGACTCCATGCCGGCCGAACTGGACGAGATCACCCGCAAGGTGATGCGGTTGGAGATTGAGGAAACCGCGCTCAAGAAGGAGAAGGATGACGCGAGCCGGGAGCGGCTGAAGACGCTGCGCAAGGAACTGGCCGATCTCAAGGCGCAGGCCGTAACCATGCGCACTCAATGGGAAAACGAGAAGAGGGCCATTGCCGACGTGCAGGTCATCCGCGAGCAGTTGGAGCAGGCCCGGCGTGAAGGGTCTGAGGCGGAGCGAAAGTATGACCTGGATCGCCTGGCCAAGCTTCGCCACGGAACCATTCCGGAGCTGGAACGTAAACTAACCGACCTGCAGAAGATGGCCGCCGCCAAGACGAACGGGCATACGCTGCTGCGGGAGGAAGTCACCGAGGAGGAGATTGCGGAGGTTGTTTCCCGGTGGTCCGGAATTCCGCTGACCCGTCTGCTGCAGGGCGAACGCGAGAAACTGCTCAAGCTGGGGGACGTTCTGCATGCCCGTGTGGTGGGCCAGGATGAGGCGGTGCGGGTGGTCGCCGAGGCCGTTTTGCGGGCGCGCGCCGGAATCGGCAATCCCAGGCGGCCCGTGGGCTCGTTCATCTTCCTGGGGCCCACGGGGGTGGGCAAGACGGAGCTGGCCAAGACGCTCGCCGCGGCGCTGTTCGATTCCGAGGAGAACCTGGTCCGGATCGACATGAGCGAGTACATGGAGAAACACACCGTGTCCCGACTGGTCGGGGCGCCCCCGGGTTATGTGGGGTATGAGGAGGGCGGGCAACTGACCGAGGCGGTCCGCCGGAAGCCCTATTCGGTGATTCTGCTCGACGAGATCGAGAAGGCGCATCACGACGTCTTCAATATTCTTCTTCAGATTCTCGATGACGGGCGGTTGACCGATTCCCACGGGAGGACCGTTAACTTCAAGAACTGCATCGTCATCATGACCAGCAATGTCGGCTCCCCGACCCTGCTGGAGGGCATCGACGCGAGCGGTCACATCCGGGATGACGCCAGGGATTCGGTTATGGAGGAACTCCGCCGGAGTTTCCGGCCCGAATTTCTCAACCGGGTGGACGACGTGGTCCTCTTCAAGCCGTTGACGGCGGCGGAGACCGGGCGCATCGTGGACCTCCAGATGGCCGATCTTATTCATCGGTTGGCCGGTCAGAGGTTGGAATTGCAGGTCGGCGAGGCGGCGCGCGACCTGCTGGCTCGCGAGGGATACAGTCCGGTTTACGGTGCGCGGCCGCTGAAGCGCCTGATCCAGCAGAAGCTCGAGACCCCCATAGCCCGCCTGATTATCGGCGGCGAGGCCCGCGAGGGTGGAACGATCAAGGTCGACGCCAGGAAGGGCGAATTGACGATCAAAGCGGGTTAGCCCGGCCCTCCCCGGGCAGGCTGACGGGGTGTTGGGCGACATTATTATATAGATATCTAATAGTTACCATGCATAATCCGCCCTTTTCAAGGGAGGCGGATCATGCAGAGGTCGGGTGTGTCCGGGGCGGTTTCGGTGGTGGTGGGGTTGGCGCTGGCGTGGGCGGCGGCGATCCCGGAGGCGCGGGCGTACAACGCGATTTATGTGCCCGTCTACAACGCCCTGGTCAGCAATCTTAACCAGCGTATCTCCCTTTGTCCCGGGAGCAAGCTCCCGGGGAAGACGCCGTTGGCTACCGTCTCGCAGGCGGATTTACAGGGACTGAGGCAATGCGTCCTCGATCTCATGGGCGGCAGTTTTCGGCTGGCGCCGGATTACTTCAATCTTTCCGTGGTCTCGGACGAAACGTTTCCATTCGGATTGCGTTTCCGCAACGGAACCATGGTTTCGCCCTCGCTGATGGACGGGATCGGCGACGGGCAGGGCCGGTTTACCAAGATTCCCGCCGAATACACCCAGGGCGGGCAGGCGGTGTACGCCGCCTCGTTCACTGACGCGCCTGTGTTGTGGATTCATTTTGTCGAGTTGCAACGGGCCATGTCCCGGATGAGGTACCTGTTGATCACGCCGGGGGCTAACGCGGACTGGACGGCGAACGGGACGCAAAACGAACGCATGGGGTATGGATCCGACCTGCTGGCACAAGACGCGAAGGCCAGATGCGAGGTTAACTTCGCCGCGACGCCACCCCATGCGGCCAATAGCGCTCCGGGGGCTGTGACGAGCCTTATCGCTCCAGCCAACGTGAATGGGTATGAGGCAGCCGCTGTCCGGCGATCCGCCTGTCTCAAACTGTCCGGCCTGAGCACAGGCACCGCCCACAAGGCCTGGTTCTATATCACGGGAAACCGGGCGGCGCCTGCCCCGAACTTCTATCCGGAGTATGACGACAATGGGAGCGGGTGTGCGGAGGGCCGGTGGAGGCTGTGGAGCATGGTGGACGGCGGCCGTTCCTCAAACATGCTTTCGTCTGTGTTTGGCGGTGATGGGGAGATGCCGGCGTGGGGCACGGTCCCGGCGCCAGTAACGGGACTGAAACAGGAAGGTTGGCGTGGGTATTCCTGCTCCGCAGCCGTGGCGATGGAGTGGGACTTTCATGACCAGCAGCTTGTGCGGCCCCGCCTGCGGGACCCGGAGGAGGATGGACTCTCGGATACCGGTTGCGGATGCTCCAGTTGTCCGCTCGAAACGGCAGCGGTGTGGGATGGACTGCAACCCCAAGCAAAAGTTCTCATTCCGTTGGGGGTGTCGGACGGTTTGCTGAATGGCGGGCTGCGGGTCAAGGCCTACCTCACGGAATACGACATCAACGGCTGCACCCAGCAGATGTACAGCCTGTTCAGCGGCATCATCTGGACGGCAGGCGGTGGCACCAACGACTGGGAGTTCGTGTGCGTAAGGCGGCCCTCCGGCGACGAGATTGTGTATTCGATTCAGGGGCAGATCCCGGGCGGTCCGGTTGATATTCAACGGAAATACCGCCTGGAGAAGGCGGGTGCCCTTTTCCGGCTGCGGTTTCCCCAGAAGGACCGGGAAATTGTGCATGAACTTGTGGGCGACGGCGTGGCGGCGGTCACATGCAAGATCGGCGCGAAGGAAATGAGGACTGCACAAAGCTCCGGAATCTGGCCGGGGCTGTCAACGCACATCACGTTCGGGTCGTGGGGGTGGATGCTTACGCGAGTCGAAAGCTCGCTGCTGGTGGCCGTGCCGGGCTATGAAGATGGCCTTGTGCGGTCGGTGGACTATCAGTATCGCTCCGGAGGTCCGACCAACCGCACGGTCTACTATCGGGGCAGCAAGGGATTCCGGACTCTCGATGCGGAGGGGCGGGTAATCTGGGATACGCGCGTGGTGACGGATGCAAGTAATGGCGCCGTGGAGATCTGGTCCGGGATCACCACGAACGGCGAACTGCGCGTGGCCCGCAAGGAGCGAAGGCGCAACTGGTACGACGCGGAGAGAGAACTTTCCATGGTGGAGGTCACGGAGACCGCCGGGGCCGACGGCCTGCCGACCCAGACCCACACCACGCTCGTGGCGGTCGCCACCTTCCCCTGGGGCGAAGAAAAGGTCAGTGAAACCGTCGGGGCGGGCAGCCCGGAGGCCGCAACGACGCGGTACACCTATTACGACGATCCGGCGGACAGCAATAACTACGGCTGGCTGCGGCTTGTTGAAAACCCGGACGGCGCGTGGACGCAGTACGAGTACGATCCGCTGGGGCGGGAGCGGTTGAGGCAGTCGGGGTTCAAACAGGCGCGGGCAGGGGAGACCCATGCCTGCCGCACGACCGAGAACGTCTATGCGGGGGATCCGTCGCTCGGACCGCTGAACATGCCGGTCGGCGATCAGGTGGCGACAAACGATGCCTGCCCCCGCCTGGTCGTGGAACGACTGGCCGGACAGGAAGTGGCGCGGACTTACTACAGTTACCAACCGGGTTGCGAAACGACCGTGCGCGCAGTCCGCCGTGCCGCCGCCTACGATGACCCCGGCAATCTCGTGACGGTGACGACCAGCCTAACCGCTGGAAACTTCAAGGGCCGGCCGCTCCGGATAGACCGGCCCGACGGTCAATTCAGCGTGTTCGCCTACAACTACGATGCGGGGCGCAAGGAGTTGACTGTGACGGAAGATTCGGGCACCGGAACGGGAGGACTCGTCACGAATGGAATCCGCAGTGTGACGGTCACGGACGTCGCCCAGCGGACACTCCGCGCGACGACGGTGGATATCGCCAGCGGCATCGAATTGACGGGGACAGCCAACACGCTCGACTGGCTCGGGCGGGTGGTCTGCGCGTCGAATCGCGTGGACGGGACGGTCTCGCGCACCCAGTACGGCTGTTGCGGGCCGGAGACGGTGCTCGACGCCGACGGAACCCCCACAACCTATGTCTATGATGAACTTAAACGGTTGTACGCGAGCGAACGCCAGGGGGTCACCACCTTCAACTCCTATGATGTGCTTGGGAATGTGGTGCAAACCCGGCGCAGTGCGGAGGGGGAGGCTGATCTCGTGACGTCGTCGACCTTCGACCAGGCGGGCCGCTTGACGCGGACCGTCGACGAACGCGGGTTCGCCACGGTGCGGAGCTATGGGACCAACGTGCTCGGCGAACCGGTCGTCACGACGGTGTATCCCGACCATTCAACGATGGTCGAGACCTCCTATTTGGACGGCCAACCGAAATCGGTGACCGGCGACGCCGTGCGGGCGCGCTGCTACGATTACGGGGTGGATGAAGGCGGGGCGTTTACGGTGGTCTACGAGGGGGACGATACAAATGCCCTGCAATGGACCCAAACGTATGTGGACATGCTCGGCCGAGAGTGTCTGGTGGTCCATCCCGACGGATACCGTAAGGAAACACTGTACGATGCGGCGGGTCGGCCGGTACGTGAGTCCGACGGAATCGGCGTGCGGCTCACGGCGTACAATGGCAAAGGGGAGGCGTTCCGCTCGGCGGTGGATATGGATGGCGATGAGGTCATCGGCCTGGCCGGGCCGGATCGCGTTACGGAATCCGATGCCGGCTGCGGCATGTTCCAGGGAAAGCCGTCGCGGTGGATGGAGGCGCGGGTGTACGAGGTTGCGGGGAGTGGTCTGCCCACGGTGATGAGCAGGCAATGGCAAAGTGTGGATGGGACGGTCGCCTGGGATATCGCCTTTGGCCGGACCGGGCGGGTGGAGGTGGTGCGGCAACCGGAAGCCGCCGCCAGGCGGGAGACGAGCTTCCATCCGGATGGCACGCGGACCGTCTCCTGCTTCACCAATGGACACCTCAAGAGTGTCCAGCGGCAATCGGCGACCGGCCAGGTGATCGCCGAGCAGGACTGTGCGCAGGATCGCTTTGGACGGCTCTCCGGACAAACTGAAACCGGGCCGTGTGGCGGCGGAGTTCAGGCGACCTATCGGTACGATGCCGGCGGGAACGTGACCGGTCAGACGGTCACAGCGGCGGGCCTTACCCGCACGACAACGTCTGACTATGACGCGATGGGCCGGTGCGTGCGGACGGTGCTTCCGGATGGCGGCGTGGTTGTTTTTGAGTACGAACCGACCGGCGAGCGGCGCGCCCAATCGGGAGCCCGGATCTATCCGGTGCGATATGCGTATGACGAGCGCGGCCGCCTGGCCGCCCTGGAAACCTTCCGGAGCGGCACGAACGCCCCGCCCGATGTGACACGCTGGGACTATGACGCCCGGCGCGGGTGGCTGACCTCCAAAGTGACGGCCGATGGGCGGACGACCCGTTACGAGTATCGGGCTGACGGGCAGGTGTCGAAAAGGGTCTGGGCACGCGGGGTCGAAACGGTGTACGGATACGATGCGGCGGGCAGTCTCACGAATGTGCAGTATTCCGACGGAACACCCGGGCTGGCGATGACGCTCGACCGGGTCGGGCGGGCGACGGTGGTGCGGGACGGGAGCGGGGTACGGACCAACGTTTACGGCGCCGATGGGTCGTTGGCGCGGGAAATCCTGCCCGACCAGGGCGGCGAAGTCGGGCAGGACTGTGATGTGCTGGGGCGGCGGACCAATCTGTTCTACAGGATGCCGGGCCGCGAGGTGGACCGGGTGGGGTATCAGTATGACGGGGCGGGCAGACTGTTCAGCGTGGGGGCTGGCGACCTGACCACCTGGTACGAGTATGGCGGTGACGGCAGAACGGTCACGGGGCAGGTTTATGGCGTGGCTGGCAGGGAGCGGCTCAGGGGGGCGAGGCAGTATGACGCGCTGGGACGGTTGGGCCGGGTGGCGTGGACGAGAGGGGGTGACCCACTGGCGGCTGTTGAGTATGATCACAACGCGGCCGACATGCGGACGCGTCGCACGGCGTTGGACGGGAGTTATTGGACGTACGAATACGATGAACTGGGTCAGGTGGTGGCGGGGCGGAAGGCCACGGCGGCGGGTGTGCCGGTGGCGGAGTCGCAGTATGAATACAATTACGACTTGATTGGAAATCGGAATTGGGCGACAGATGGGGCGGGGCGGCGGCGCTCTTACAGCGTGAACGAGGTTAATCAGTACACAGAGATGACTATTCCCGGACAGATTCGCAGGGTGAGAGGAGGCGGGACGGTCTTCATCATAGGACTGGGGCCGGGTCTGGCGGCGAGTGATGGCGTGGCGGTGGAGCGGGTTGAGCCGCGTTACGATGCCGATGGCAATCTCACGGATGACGGCCGGTTCACCTATGTTTGGGACGGGGAGAACCGATTGGCAGGGGTGTCCAATCAACAATCCCGAGTGGCCTTCCGTTACGATTACCTCTCCCGTCGCATCGGCAAGTCGGTCTTTACCAACACTTCTGAAGCCTGGGTCCCGACGGCCGAATCCACATTCGTCTATGACGGCTGGAACTTGGTCGCCGAGACGCAAGTTTCAGGGATCAGCACTCAGGTTTCCTCATACGTCTGGGGTCTGGACCTGAGCGGCACGTTGCAAGGGGCGGGCGGGATTGGCGGCCTGCTTTTTGCTTCCCTCGGCAACCCAACAACCAACAACTCAACAACGGTATTCTACGCCCACGACGGAAACGGCAATGTGACAGACCTGCTCGACACCAATGGCGCCTCCATGGCCCATTACGAATACGATCCCTTTGGAAGCGTGACCGCGCTGACAGGCCCGGAAGCCAGCCACAATCCTTTCCGTTTCAGCACGAAATACGCGGAGGCAGAGACCGGCCTAAGCTACTACGGTTACCGCTACTATTCGCCAGCGCAAGGAAGATGGCTGAACCGTGACCCCATTAGGAATAGGGGCAGCAGGAATCTATACTCTTTCGTCGACAACGACACTGTCAACTTCGTTGATCCTGACGGGCGTGCCATCTGGCCATTCAACCGACGAAGGCAGTTAGGATATGAGATTGTTGTGCAGGGAACTGAACCCACTTTCCCGAAGACTGGCGTGTGGATGTGTCAAGAGGAGTTAGTCGGCAAGAAGGCTGTGGGGATCTTGCATCATCGTTTTGTTGTGGTTGACGGTGATGCCCGCGGTTTCGAGAAACGGACAAGGAGGTTCTGGGGCGGAGAAGGCGGAGTAAGAGATGAAAGGCAACAGCCACTTCACAACGACATGTCATGCTATGAGATGAAGTGTCTAAAAAAGGACTGTGCACGGCGCATTTTCGACAAGGCTGTCTCAAGTGGACAAGGGCAACAGTATTGGTTAGGCTACCGTGACTGCCAGTCTTGGGCCAATAATGTCGAACGGTCGATGTACAAAGAGTGCGAGGACTGCAATTGTTCGAAGGAAGATCAAGATGTGGCGCGCCGCAACACGTGGAAGCATACAGGATTTCGAGATGTTACGCTGGTGGACGAACCAACGCCTGAACCAGAACCTACTCCTTGGCCGTTGGCAGAACCAACGTCAGGCTTTTCGATTTTCACGTTCTGACATGAATATTCGTCAGACAATCGGCCGTTGTGTTTTACTGACATTGGCACTGAACTGTGTATCGTGTGCTTCCATGCTTCACTCCGTTAGATTGCCGCTCACGATTCGCGTTGTGGAAGAAGGAACAGGTCAGGTTGTGCCTGGTGCCACCGTCCAACTCCAGTGGCGCAGCGGTTTTCAGGGGTACTACTGGGGCAAACCGGTGGCGAAACAAACGGACGTGTCGGGAAATGTGTTGTTTGCATTGGGGGACGTGCCGCCAATTTCGTCGGACGGCTATTCGCTTGGGAAAGAAATCCGCAAAGTGTTCATTGCAACCGTCGTTGTGTCTGCGCCAGGATGCGAAAAGACGGCGGTCAAATACCCGGATGCCAGCCAATCGTTTGATATTACCATCCGGCGGAGCCCGGTAGTCTTTCTCCCTTCTGACTGACCGGCGTGCTGGCTTCATCCTCTGATGTACGACTCTTGACACGGGTGGCCTGAGTATGGAGAATCGCGCGCCGTTTGGGAGATGTGTCACTTGTTCGTCATATTGAGTGGCGAATGCCCATTCCTCTCTCTTTCTGTAGCGCTTGTGTTGCATGCGGGGGATTTGATCCACTGATGGGAGTAGAATGATGAGCACAGACTCAATACAGCGGGACACTCTGGAAGTTGACATCCTGTGCGTGGGCGCGGGAGTGGCGTCATTGGCGACGGCGCTCCGGCTGCTGCGCCGCTGCGATGAGAACAAGTTTGAGAAACCCTCGATCATGGTCATCGAGAAGGGCGCCCAGGTCGGCGCGCACATTCTCTCCGGCGCCGTGCTCGATCCCACCCCCCTGCTGGACCTGCTGACCGCGGAGGAACGTGCCGCCATGCCTGTCCAAAGCCTGGTGAAGGAGGAGACGGTATGTCGTCTCACCGCTACCGGTTCGCTGCGGGTGCCCTGGGTCCCCGCCGCGATGTGCGCCCACGGCCTGCCGATCATCTCGCTCTCACAGTTCGTCAGGTGGCTGGGCGGACTCGCGGATGGCGCCGGCGCGGAGATTTATACGGATATGCCGGCCGCCGAACTGCTTTGGGAAGGTGATCGCGTGGCGGGCGTGCGGTTGCGTGATCGCGGGACGGACAAGCACGGCCAACGGCGTACGCAGTTCGAACCGGGCGCCGATATCCGGGCCAAGGTCGTGGTTCTTGGAGAAGGCGCGGCGGGTTATCTCACCGATAAACTGGTGGAACGTAAGAAAATGTCGGCGGACCGAAATCACCAGGCCTACGCCCTCGGCATCAAGGAGATCTTCGAGGTGCCGGCGGATCCCGATCGCGTCGGGCATATCCTCCACACGTTCGGCTATCCGCTCGACTCGCATACCTACGGCGGAGGTTTCGTCTATCGTTTCAGTCCCACCCGGGTGGCGGTCGGCCTCGTCACCGCGTTGGACTACAAGCCGGCGGATCTCAACACCCACGATATGTTCAGGGCTTTCAAGGCGCACCCTCTGATCGCTCGTGAAATCGAGGGCGGCCAGGTGGCCGCCTATGGCGCCAAGCTTCTGCCCGAAGGCGGCTATTTTGCCATTCCCGAACTGGCCACGGACGGGGCCCTTATCGTGGGCGACGCCGGTGGGCTCCTGGATTCGGTGCGCCTGAAAGGCATCCACATGGCTCTCTATTCAGGCATGGCCGCGGGCGACGCGCTCTGGGAGTGCTGGCAGAAGAAGGATTGGTCCGCGGCCGCCTTGAAGCAATATCCGGCGCGACTTCACCAAACCAAGGGATGGAAGGATCTGCACAACATCCGCAATGTCCGCGCCTCC
Organism: bacterium; assembly: GCA_037128375.1. Taxonomy (GTDB): domain Bacteria; phylum Verrucomicrobiota; class Kiritimatiellia; order CAIKKV01; family CAITUY01; genus CAMBRF01. Next base: position 1,287 of record JBAXWO010000021.1, on the reverse strand, counting down.
TTCAAATTCGGAACGCTGCCAGGGGTTGTGGCCACAGGCCTGAGCGTTATGACGGGAGGGATCCTTCCGCCCGGCCGTGTGCGGCGCGATCCCGATTATGCCGGCATGATCCCGAGCGGGTCCGCGCGCAAGCTCCCCGTTCCGCCGAAGGCCAACAGTTCCAAACAGCAGGTCGATCTGCTGACCGACCTGTTCCATTCCGGAACCAAGCACGAGGAGAATCAGCCGTCGCACCTGCGTATTCTGGACCCCAATCTTTGTCGCCAATGCAAAGCGGAGTATGACGCCCCATGCACGCGCTTCTGTCCCGCGCAGGTCTACGAATGGGATGAAGCCGATCAAAAGATTCGCGTTTCGTTCACGAACTGCCTGCACTGCAAAACCTGTCAGGTCAAGAACCCCAAACGAAACATCGAGTGGACGCCTCCCGAGGGCGGCGGGGGCCCCGCCTATCGCGACATGTAAGTGAATGGCGGTGGGGGAGCCTTCGGTCCTTTACAGTCTGGCGGGAGTCCCTTTGGGAGCCTGACGGGTCACTTCGCCGGTCTTCTCGTTCACAAACACGGTTGGTCCCGGGCTGACCACGGGGCGATTGGGCGCCCTATATTCCACCATCCACCAGCCCGCGGCGGACGGCGGCAGGCGGAAAGCTTTCAGAGAAACCACCTGCACCTGTTCCCGGGCCAGGAAGTCACGGGCCAGTTTTTCCGCCGCTGAGGCGTCAAAGCGCGCGGGGGAGGCGTCTTCCTGCTTGGGGGGCATCGCCGTCGCCGGGCGCGCGGCCGGGTTCGCTTCCGCCCTTATGCTCTCCGGCCAGATTTCCCTGACCGATTGACCTTCCAGTTCCATATCCACTGCCTTGCCGAGGAGGTTCACCTCTTTCCCCACGAAGGCGTCGAGTGAAGGGTGTTTCCGGGCGGCGGTATAGATCGTCCGGTCCCCGAGCCGGTACAAGGCCTGTCGCATCAGTGTGCTTAGTTCCGGCGGTTTGACGGCTTCAAGCGTTCCCACAAAGACCCGCTTCTCGCCCGCCTGCTGCCGGTACCAGTCCTCATCGGCAAAAATGCGCACCCAGTTCCCCCCTGGCGCGTTGTCGGCTGCCATCGTATTTCCCGCCACCATCGTCCATCCCGCCACCGCTGCCAGTATATGATGCCGTTTCATGAGGAACTCCTCTTATAGGTTGCATGCCGTATCCGGAGACTAAGCACATCAGTTCGTAAAGGCTCCAACGTATTCTTCAAGGTGGACCGCGCTGTCCCTAGCGCGGTCAGACGCCGGTAGGGA
>JBAXWO010000209.1:0-5174 GCA_037128375.1 bacterium | reverse complement strand
GTCCACGAGGTCTTGTTCCTGCATGGCTTCGGCGCGCATGTCTTTCTCGCCGAGCACGATGAATCTACCCGAAGTCTGCAGGGCATCGGTCATGACAGCCCCCCAGGCGTCGCCGATATCCCACTGACCGCTCCATCCGGCCCTGTTTTCGAACTTGCTGACGGTGATGGAATAGCGCAGGCCCCCTTTGGCTTGATCGGCCGCGAAAGCGAGTCCGGTCGCTGCCATCACGGAGAGGGTCAAACAAACTGTGGCGGTGCGTTTCATGGTTGTCTCCTGTCTTGATAATGATGGGATTTGATGATGGTCAGACTGTAAAGGCGGGGGGGGTAAGGAGTCAAACGGTTTGTCAGGAGAAACGGGAGCCGGTGGTGGCGCGTTCGATTGTTTTGCATCTCTAAATACGAGTCGGTATAGTCCCCCCCATGCGAGTGACGGGAGGGACACTGGGCGGGCGTCTGCTGAAGACGCCCAAGGGCGATGCCGTGCGACCGACGCAGGACAAGGTCAGGCAGGCCCTGTTCTCCTCTTTCGCGGCTTCTATTCCGGGCTGCCGTTTTCTGGACTTATTTGCCGGATCGGGTGCCGTCGGTCTGGAAGCCTGGAGCCGGGGAGCAGCCCATGTTTGCTGGGTCGAGAGTGATGACCGCGTGTTTGGCGTCTTGCGCGGGAACGTGGAAACGCTGTGCGGGACCTCAGGTGAGGGGTGTAAGACGGTGAAGTCGGACGTGTTTCGCTTTCTCACCGGGGGGCGGGAGACCGGACTGTATGACATCGTTTTCGCCGATCCCCCCTATGATCACCGGGGAACCCTGCAATGGGCGACCAGATTGCTGGAGGCGGTGTCCGAGCCCTCCCTCCTGGCGGAAAAGGGCTACTTCGTGATGGAGCAGGCCGTCGATGAGGCGGAGGCGGTGCATTTCGCCTGGGAGGTCCTGTCCGTCAAGACCTATGGCGGGACGCGGTTGACGGTCTATGGAAGAAGAGGAAGGTGAAAGATGCGGCATACAGCCATTTATCCGGGAACATTTGATCCCTTGACGTTAGGCCATCTGGACCTGATCGAGAGGGCTGCGCACATTTTTGACAGGGTCATTGTCGCGGTTGTGGTCAACTCCAGAAAGGCTTCCTGTTTTTCAGCGGAGGACCGCTTGGCGATGGTCCGTGCGTCGGTCAAGACTATCAAGAATGTACGTGTGGATGCTTTTGATGGTCTTCTCGTGACCTATGCCCGATCCATGAAGGTGCATGTGCTGTTGCGCGGGCTGCGGGCGTTCTCCGATTTTGAGTACGAGTTTCAGATGGCGCTGACCAACCGGAAACTGGCGCCGGAAATCGAAACGGTCTTTCTGATGCCCAAGGAGAGTTTCAGCTACATCAGTTCCAGCACCGTGCGGGAAGTGATGGAGCGGGGTGGGGATATCAGCGATTTCGTGCCCGCTGCGGTCAAAAGATATATCCAGAAAGAAACACAAAAGCTGAAATAAGAGGATACTGTGGCCATTATCATCCAGCCCTGGCGGATCCCTGAAGAAGGGGCGGAACTCGAAGGAGAAGAATCGGGCGACATTCTCTCCCTCGAGCCTGACAGTTTGATTCAGCCTGAAGGTCCTGTTCGCTATATTCTTCTTGCGCAATATGTTACGCATGAATTGATCGTTACCGGGGAGGTTTACGCCCGGATTCGTTTCGCGTGTTCCCGTTGTGCGGATCCTGTTCTTCTCGAGGTGCGCGATTCCAGGTTTTTGGTCGCGCGGGAGGTGGAGAATCTTCATGATACGGTGGACTTGACGGATGAAGTTCGTGAATCTATTATCCTCGCCTTTCCAAGTTACCCGCTATGTCAGTCCGACTGCCGAGGGCTGTGTGTGCAGTGTGGGGTGAACCGGAACAGGGAGCATTGCGACTGCAAGCCGCTGGCGAGAGAGAATTGGACTGTTTTGAGTGGTCTGGACAAGATTGAGGTGAAAAATGGCCGTACCCAAAAGGAAGAAATCTAAGAGTAAAACCCGCATGCGGAGAGCCGTGCTCAAGGCACGTACGACCACCGTCAAGGCCTGTCCACAATGCGGGGCTTCCCAGCAATCCCACCGGATCTGCCCTGCTTGCGGATATTACCGTGGGCGGCAGGTGGTGACAGTCGTCGCTGACTGATTGCCATGCGTATCGCTGTCGATGCGATGGGGGGCGACTTTGCCCCCGCGGAGATCGTGGCTGGGTCCGTCGAGGCAGCCAGGGGTCTGAAGGATTTGACCACGCTTTTCCTGGTAGGGCAGGAAGAGGTCATTTTCAGGGAACTGAAGAAGCACGGCCGCATTCCCGGGAACGTGGTGGTCCGTCACGCTTCGGAGGTGGTGGGCATGGAGGAGACTCCGGCCCTGGCCATTCGAAAGAAGAAGGATAACTCCATCAGCCGTTGTGTGGAGATGGTCAAGGCTGGCGAGGCCGATGCGGCCGTTTCTGCCGGAAACACCGGAGCCATGGTTGTGGCGGCGACGCTTAAGCTGAGGACGCTGGAGGGGATCCAGCGTCCGGCGATCGCCACGGTGATGCCCACTTCGGGGCGTCCCCTGGTGTTGATCGATGCCGGGGCCAATACGGATTGCACTCCCGATCTGCTCGTTGAATTCGCGGTCATGGGCAGCGTGTATGCGCGGGAAATCCTGGGCCAACCCAAGCCGATCGTGGGATTGCTGAGCATCGGCGGCGAGGACTCCAAGGGAAACGAGATCAGCAAGGAGGCCTTCAGGCGGCTGACCTCGGCCCCGGTTAATTTCCGCGGCAACGTCGAGGGACACGATGTTTTCCGGGGCGAAACGGATGTGATTGTGTGCGATGGCTTTGTGGGGAACGTGGTCCTCAAGACCAGTGAAAGCGTTGCTCATGCGATCAGCAAATGGTTGAAGAAAGAGTTTACGGCCAATCCCGTGCGGATCTTTGGGGCTTTGTTACTGAAAGGCGCATTGAAGTCCATGAAGAAGAAGATGGACCCGGAGTTATTCGGCGGAGCGCCCTTGCTGGGGGTCAACGGCACGTGCATCATCACGCACGGCTCTTCCACCCACACGGCGATATTTCACGCGGTGCGTGTGGCGTGCGAGTCGGTCGGGCACCATGTCAACCAGCACATTGTGGAAGAATCCAGGAAGTTGAGTAAGTCGACATGACCAGTTCCCCTTCATCCTTGAGTCAGGCCCCCGCCGGTTTTTCGGGGGCGGGTGTTTCCGTGGCCATTGTCGGCACGGGTTCCTACGCGCCCGAGAAGGTGTTGACCAACGCCGATCTCGAGAAGATGGTGGATACCACCGACGAGTGGATTGTGACCCGCAGCGGGATACGGGAGCGGCATATCGCGCGGGAGGACGAGGCCACCTCCGACCTGGCGACCGTGGCAGCCCAAAGAGCCCTGGAGCAGGCGAAAGTGGCGCCGGAAGACGTGGACCTGATCATCGTGGCCACGATCACACCGGATATGGTTTTCCCCAGCACGGCCTGTTTCGTGCAGAACCGGTTGGGGGCCAGGAACGCCACGTGTTTCGACCTGGAAGCGGCGTGCTCAGGATTCCTTTTTGCCGTGAATACAGCCAGCCAGTACATCAAGACCGGCGCCATTCGCACGGCACTGGTGATCGGCGCCGAAAAGCTGAGTACGGTCATCGATTGGCAGGACCGCGCCACTTGTGTGCTTTTCGGCGACGGAGCGGGGGCGGTTGTGCTCCAGGCCTGCGCGCCGACCGAAGGTATCTTGTCGACCGTGACCGGCTCGGACGGGGCGCTGACGGAATTGCTTAACCTGCCGGGCGGCGGAAGTCGGCACCCGACCTCACCCCAGACGATCGAGCAGCGGCTGCATTACATGAAAATGGTGGGCAAGGACGTGTTCAAGCATGCGGTTCGCGCCATGAGCGAAGCGGGGCGTAAGGCCATTGAGCAGGCGGGCTTGACCATTGATCAGATCGCCTGCGTGGTGCCGCATCAGGCCAACATGCGGATTGTCGAGGCGATCCGGGATCGCATGGGGGTCGGGCCTGAGAAGTTTTTCGTGAATCTGGACCGGTACGGGAACATGTCGGCCGCCTCGATTCCGGTGGCGCTCGATGAAGCGGTGCGGATGGGGCGCATCCAACGCGGCGATGCGGTCCTGCTTGTGGCCTTTGGCGGCGGTTTTACATGGGCTGCCATGGTCATCCGTTGGTAAAAGCACGTGATTAGGAGGGTTGATATGAAGAAGAGAGCCGTTGTATTTGCGGGGCAGGGCGCCCAGTTTGTCGGGATGGGCAAAGATCTGGCCGCCGCGCATCCCGAGTGTCAGGCGCTTTTCGACCGGGCCAATGCCGTGATGGGGTTTGATCTGGCGCGCCTGTGTGCCGAGGGCCCGATTGAGGAAATCACCAAATCGGACAATTGTCAGCCCGCCATCTTTGTTGTTAGCGCGATCTGTTATACCGCTCTGCGCAAGCTTTACCCCGAACTCGAGATCGCGGGCGCCGCCGGCCTGAGCCTGGGGGAGTGGACGGCGCTTTATGCCGCCGGTGCGCTCTCCTTCGAGGACACGGTCCGGATTCTGAAGGCGAGGGGCAAGTTCATGCAGGCGGCCTGTGAGGAACGGCCGGGCGGCATGGTGAGCGTCATGGGGCTGCCGGTGCCCGAACTGGAGAAAGTCTGTGCGGCGGCGGGCGTCCAGATCGCCAATCTGAATTCTCCCGAGCAGATCGCATTGTCTGGCGACAAGGCTCAAATCGTGGAGGCTGAAAAATTGGCCCAGGCAGCCGGCGCCAAGAAGACCGTTATGCTGACCGTCGCGGGCGCCTTCCACTCCCGATTGATGGAGTCGGCGGCCGCGAAACTGGAGCAGGAACTGGCGGGAGTCGTGTTCCACGCCCCCACCATTCCGGTGGTGTCGAATGTGACGGGCTTGCCGCACGGGACTCCGGAGGCGATCAAGCAGGCGATGGTCAGACAGGTGACCTCGTCGGTGCAGTGGGTGTCGGGGATCGAATGGTTCAAGCGGAATGGCGTGACAGAGTATGTCGAATGCGGGCCGGGCAAAGTGCTGTCCGGATTGATCAAGCGCATTGACAAGGAAGCCTCAGTCCAGAGTATTCAGGATGCGGCGACGTTGGATAAGGCGGTTGCAATCCTGAAGGCATGAAAATACAAGGAGAGATCCATGG
>JBAXWO010000208.1:0-5189 GCA_037128375.1 bacterium | reverse complement strand
CACCACCTTTGGCACCTTCCGCAAATCCACCCAGCCGGTTCGGAGCAGTTCGCCGAAACAACGCACGGCGGAAGGCGAGGTCAGCACGACCCAGTCATACGTGTCGATCCGGCGGATTCGCTCCAGCGCATCAGGGGTTGTTTCAAGTTTGATGAGCGGTCGGCATACCGGAATGCCGCCATAGTCGGCCACGTAATCAGCCGCCTTGTCCTGCAGCGCCGCGCTGGCCGTCAGCAAGACGCGCCGCCCTTCCAGGGCGCCCCAGGAGTGGTACCGATAGGTGGCGGCTTCGCCCACGATCAGCAGGCCGGGCATTTCGGTTGCCGCCGCCTTGATACCTGAGGCGATGTTCTCCAACGTTCCGGTCAGGACTTGCGACTGGTCGCTCCCGGCCCCGAACACGACGGCTGCCGGTGTTTTGGGGGACAGGCCGTCGCCGATCAACTGGCGTGCGACCTCGTCGGCCACGGACAGGGCCATGAAGAAGACGATGGGGAGTTTGCGACGTTCATCCACGGTCACGGATCCGACGCCGCCGCTTTCCTTGCGCGGCGTCATCACGGTGAACCCGCGCGACACCCCGCGCCGTGTCAGGAGCATGCCGGTTCCGGAGGTTGCGGCGCTCATGCTGCTCACCCCGGGCATGACGCGATAGGGGAGTTGGAGTTCGTCCAGCGCCTCGACTTCCTCGGCCAGTCGCCCGAAAATGCCAGGGTCGCCGCCCTTGAGGCGCACGACTTTGAGCCCGCGTCGGGCATGCCGGGTGATGAGGTAGGTCGTCTCGTCCTGCGGGACGCTGTGCTGGCCGCACCGTTTGCCGACGTCGATACACTGCACCGTCGGGGGAAGCAGATCAAACAGGTCGTGGCCCAGCAGCGTGTCGTGCAGGCATACGTCGCAGCGCCGCAGGGCATGCAGGGCTTCGAGCGTCAAGGCCCCGGCTGAACCGGCGCCTGCCGCGGCAAACGTCACGGCTTTCACGAACAGGCGGCGCAACCGTAGAAACCGGCTGTCACCGGACCTGAACGTCATCGCCAGAAATCCCTGTCCGTCCGGCGGAGGGAGGTCCGTGGCCGGAATCCATTCGGTAATGCGATCCTGCAGCCCGAGGCGGTTCAGGGCGGCGCCTGCCATGATGATGAGGTCGAAGTTGCCTTGATCCAACTGCCTGATCCGTTCCTCGATGGTACCCCGGATCGGGCTTTGACGGGCGCGGGGGAAGCGGGCCCGGCAGTAGGCTTCGCGCCGCTCGCTGCTGACACCAATTTTGCCGTCGGGCGGCATGCCGGCAAGGGTCCGTCCGTGGGGGAGGATCAACACATCCCGCGGGTCCTCGCGCCACGGCAGCCAGACCCAATCGAGCCCCTCGGCGACGGGATCGGGAATATCCTTCGCGCTGTGTATGGCGCAGTCGAGTTCACCGCGCAGTACCATCCTGTCGAGGTCCTGCGTGAAAAAATCCGGCGGGCTTTGGCGCAGATCGGTGGCTTGATCACGGTCACCCGGGGAGGAAACCGCCACGTCTTCAAAGACGCATTCCGGGAAACACTCCTGAAGTTTGTCCAGGGCCGCGCGGGTTTGGATGCGGGCAAGCTGGCTGCTCCGCGTTCCTGCCTTAAGGAGTATCTTATCGGTCGTCATGCTTGTCATCCCCGCTGGCTTCGTTCGTTAGGGTCGAGAGCATTTCGGCGATCTTGTCCTTCACCTGTCTCGCCTGCAGGCATGACCGGCCGCCCGTGGAAACGGTCACCACCAGACCGCTTTGTCTGTAGGTGGCCGGTAAAATCAAATCGCCGTCCGGCCAGTTGCTGTCGGAGGCGCTGCACTGCACGTGTTGTTTGCGGCAGGCCTCGATGATGCACCGGTTAACCTCGACGCTGTCGGTGGTCGCGAAAACCAGGCATTGTCCTTCCACGTCGGATTCCTGGAAGGTGCGCCTGGTCAGGCGGATTTGTTTGGTTTTGGCGAGAGCCTGGATTTCAGCGGATACTTCCGGGCTGACGACGGTCACGTCGGCTCCCGCGTCCAACAGGTGTCCCACCTTGCGGGTCGCGATCTGCCCGCCGCCCACGACCAGGCACGGTTTGTCTGCCACAAGCAGACAAACAGGCAGAATCGGGCGTGTTACCGTTTGTGTGCGCATTACGTTATCCTTTCCTTCCCTTCGAGTCCTCCAACCCGGCCAGCAAACGCTCCAGGTTGTCCATCCAGATATCGACCACGCCGTCGACCTCACCGAGCCCCCTGATGACCGGTACGGCCTCGATCCCGGCGCGTGTAAGGGCGGTTGCCCATGACTGTTCACCCGGGCCGGCGATATCCTCCCTGGCCGAGAAGCCTGCCACCACCATGCAGGGGAGGAGCCAGGCTTTCTTAACGCCCGACGCCTGGCAATCCCGGACCACGTCATCCAGACCCGGCACGCCCAGCATCATACCGACTGTGAGTCGCGGGTCAACCCCGCGGCACAGTTGAGCCGCTGACAGCAGGGTCTTGACCGCCCGGGGATCCCGGCTGCCGTGGGCGACCAGGATCACGCGATCCTGGTCTCCGGGTGGGGTTGGCAGGCTGGTCCACAACGCGTTCAGGGCACGATGCCAGTCCGTCTCGCTGGTCAGCAGGGCGTGCCCCAATGCCGCCGTCATCCGGCTTTCCGGCTGGCCGACCCGGACGGCCACCGCCTCCGCCAATTCGCCAAATTCCATGCCGTCCGTAAGATGCAGGGACATCACCGCCACCCGGGTAAAGCCCTCGGTCTGCATGGCCGACAAAGCGTCGCCGGGGTCTTTCGCCGGGCTGCCTTGTGCCGCAAGTTTGCGACGGATGCCGGCCGACGTGTACGTCCAGCGCTGCTCCATTCCGGGAAAGCGAAGGGCGGCAGCGTGTCCGATCCGGTCGTACCCCGCCCGCGCCTCCTGACAGGTTGTGCCCGGGGCGGCCCAGAGAATGCCCTGGCGCCCACTCATGCGGAACCTGGCTTCCCGAGCGCAGGCGGCGGCTCACAGAAAAAGATGGGACTTGATTTCTTGAACTCACGAACCGACCACAGCATCCGGCCTTCGGGGAGGCCGGCGCTGTCGCCGAGATGCCTGAAGATGCCGATGGCCTCGTCGCGACTCTTGGCATGGATCATGGCGTACAGATTGAACGGGAAATCGGGGAACGACGGGCGTTCGTAACAGTGCGTTACATGCGGGCTTCGTGCCAGGGACTCGCCGGCGGCCGCGATCCGGTCGGCGGTGACTGCCCAAACGCACATGCTGTTGGCGGAAAAGCCCAATTGGCGGTGGCGCAGGATCAGCCCGATGCGGCGGATGACCCCGGTGTGTTCCCAGCGCTTGAGAAGGTCGAGCAGTTCGGCGGGGTCGACTCCGAGTTCCCGTGCGAGAAGGCCGAACGGGTCTTCGGTGACCGTGATGTTCGCCTGCAGGCGCCGGACGACCTGTCGTTCACGTTCCGTGAGCGGGGCGATCGGGATGGCGGCCGGGGCAGGGGAGCTATCCTCAGGGACCGGCGACTCCTCGCCCTGTCCGAAGACGGCTTCGACCTTGAACTTTTTCAGTGCCGGAAGGTTCAGTACGTCATACCGCCCCAATGCCGCCGCGACGCGTGCGAGTTCAGGCTTCAATTCCGCTGCAGGGGCGGTCAGGGTGAACCACAGGTTGGGGTGCCCCTCCCGTTCGTAGCAATGGGTGATGCCGGGGTGCGGGGCGATCCGGGCGGCGGCGGCCACCAGGTCGTCCGCCGGGACCTTGGCGGCACAGAGCGTGCTCTCGTAGTACAGGCTCCGGGAGTCGAACACGGCGCCGAACCGGCGCGCTACGCCGGTCTCGAAAAGCCCTCGAACCCGGGCGAGCACGGCCTCTTCGGTCAATCCGAGGTCGTCGCCGAGGCGGGCGAACGGGCGCGGGACAAGTGGTAATCCCTTCTGGAGTACCACGAGGAGTTTGGCATCGGTGGAATCAGGGGTTGTCGTCATGGTGCGTTTTTCAGGGGCTTGTGCGGACGGTGTCTTGCGCCATCCAGCGTGCGGCCCAGCGCCAGGATGGGGTGGTGCAGGAGCATGCGCGGACCGGCAAAGCGCATCACATCACGGATGGCTTCACGCATGGCAGGTTTGTAACAATGAACCGGGCAGGCGGCGCATTTCGGTTTGTCCGCGCCGAACTTGCACCGCTCCAGGCGCGCCAGGGCGTATTCCTCCAAGGCCGTGCAGTCCGGGCATAGACCCGCCGGTTGCTTGTGCTGCTCATGGCAGTACAGCTCGATCATGGCCTTCAGGGTTTTCTGTTCGCGGTTAAAGTTGGACATAAGAGCAATCGGGATCCTCAGACATGAAGTCCGACGTGGCGGCGAAGGCCCGGGCGCGGCAGCCTTCGCAGACCACGCGGTACCCGCACGAACCGCACTTGCCTTTGAGCTCGTTTGGATTCCGAAGGGCCGAAAAGACGGTTGAGTTCCGCCAGATCTCACCAAAGGGCTGCTTGAGGACATTGCCCACTTGCACCGGAAGGTACCCACAGGGCTGGACATCCCCGGTCCGGGAGATGAAGCACACAGCGGACCCGGCCAGGCATCCGCGGGTCATGGCCTGCATGCCGTTAGCGCCACCGCTCTGCCCGTGACCGTGCCCATGCCCTGCACCGTGGCCGGCCGCAGGCATCGGAATCCCTTTCTCGCGTGAGACTTCCCGCATGATCCGGTAGTACTGCGGCGCACAGGTGGCCTTGATATGGATGCGATCGCGCAGTTCAATGGATTTTTCGAAAAGCCAGCGCAGAAAAGCCTCCATTTGTTCGGAGGAAAGCCGTGCGTCTTCGCTGATCTGGGCGCCACAGCCGACCGGCACCAGGGCAAACACGTGGAAGGCGGCTGCCTTGCGTTCGAGCACGAAATTCAGAAGGTCCCCAACTTCATCGATGTTATTCCGGGCCACCGTTGCGTTGACCTGGAGCGAGACGCCGGCCCGCGCCATGGCATCATATCCGCGCACCGTGGCCTCGAAGCTCCCGGGCACGCCGCGAAAGGCGTCATGCGTTGCCGCCTTGGCGCCGTCGAGGCTCACGCTGACGCGCTGGATGCCGGCATCGGCGATGCGGCGGGCGATGTCGTCATCCACGAGGGTGCCGTTCGTCGCCATGGCCACCCGGCTGAACATGCCGGCGCAGGCCTTGGCGATATCGAAGAAG
>JBAXWO010000207.1:0-5218 GCA_037128375.1 bacterium | reverse complement strand
CGTTGCCGGGAATCCGCAGGGCGCGGTCCATCGCGGCAATCAGCTCCTCATACGTGATGCGGTCGGACCAGATCATCCGGAGCGGCGCCTGCATCCAGCCGGGCACCCGCTGCGAATACCACCGATCCTGGTGACGCCATTCGTTCATCGGCTTGAGCACGACGGTGGTCTCCATCATCGAGAACGGCGCGGGATCGGTCGACGTGTCGGCGCGGCCGGCTTTGCCGAAAACGCTGACCACTTCGGGGAAGCCCTTCAGGATGCGGTCCTCCAACTCCATCAGCCGCTGGGCCTCGGTCACGGACAGACCCGGCACCGTGGTCGGCATGTAGAGGATCGTGCCTTCATAGAGAGGCGGCATGAATTCGCTGCCCAGCTTCATATAGACCGGCACGGTGCTGGCCACGATCAGCCCCGCGGTAACGATCGTCGCCCACGGGTGACGCAACACGAAGCGGCAGGGGCGGTCGTACAGCTTGAACAGCACGCGGCTGATCGGATGTTTTTCCTCGGAATAGTAGCGGCCCACCAGCGCGGCGGTCGCCAGCTTCGCCGCCCACACGGGCCGGAACACGAACGGCTTGTAGCGGGCAAACGTCATCCGGACCGCCGGGTCAAGCGTTACGGCCAGCAGGGCGGCCAGCGTCATCGCCAGCGTCTTGGTCCAGGCCAGGGGGGTGAACAGGCGTCCCTCCTGATCCACCAGCGTAAACACCGGCAGGAACGACACGGCAATGACCGCCAGCGAGAAGAAGATGCTCGGCCCCACCTCCATCAACGCCTGCAGCCGCACCTGGTGGAAATCGCCCGGGCACCCTTCCTCCTGCCACCGCTCAATCTTCTTGTAGGCGTTTTCCACCTCCACGATGGCGCCATCCACCAGCACGCCGATGCACAGGATGATGCCGGCCAGGCTCATGATGTTGGACGTGATGCCCATGAAATACATCGGGATGAAGCACAGCACCACCGAGACGGGGATCGTGATGATCGGCACCAGCGCGGAAGGGATGTGCCAGAGGAAGAACAGAACCACCAAGCTGACGACGATCATCGTCAGGATCAGTTCATGCCTGAGGTTCGCGATGGATTCGCGAATGAGCGTGGACCGGTCATACGTGACGACCACCTCCACCCCTTCCGGCAGCGACGCCTTCATCTCGTCCAGTCTGGATTTGACCCGCGTGATCACGTTCAAGGCGTTCTCGCCATGCCGCATCACGACGATCCCCCCGACCGTATCGCCCCAGCCGTTGAAATCAGAGACCCCGCGGCGCATCTGGGGGCCGAGGGCCACGTGGGCCACGTCACGCAGCAGGACGGGTGTGCCTTTTTCGTTGGTCCTGACCACCACCTGCTCCAGGTCGGCGGGGGACGTTACATAGCCCTTGCCCCGCACCATGAACTCCGCGCCGGCCCACTCGAGCAAGCGGCCGCCGACCTCGTTATTGCTGCGCTTGATCGCTTCAGCAACGTCCATCAGGGAAACCCGGTAGTTCTGCATCAGCGCGGGATCGATGGTGACCTGATACTGCTTCTGGAACCCGCCGATGCCGGCGACCTCGGCCACGCCCGGCACGCTCTGCAGCGCATACCGCAGCGTCCAATCCTGATACGTCCGCAAGGCCGCCAGGCCATGCTTGCCGGTCTTGTCAGCCAACGCATACTGGAACACCCAGCCCACCCCCGTCGCATCCGGCCCGAGCGCCGGCGCGACCCCCGGCGGCAGGCTGCCCGTGACCTTCTGCAAATACTCCAGCACGCGCGAGCGGGCCCAGTAAATGTCCGTGCCGTCCTCAAAAATCACGTAGACGTACGAATAACCGAAGTCGCTGAAGCCGCGGACCGCTTTCACCTTCGGGGCCCCCAGCAAAGCCGTGATGATCGGATAGGTCACCTGATCCTCGACGATGTCCGGACTGCGATCCCACTTCGTGTAGATGATCACCTGCGTATCACTGAGGTCTGGAATGGCGTCCAGCCGGATGTTTCGCATCGTATGGATCGCAAATACCACCGCCGCCGCGCAAAGCAGAATGACCAGCAGCCGGTTGTGGGCGGAGAACGAAACGATCCCGGCCACAAACGAGTGGCGCGGCCCCGGGGTGTCCGCGGAGGGGGAACTTGGACTGCTCATCGGCGCCTCCTTTTCACAGGGTATCCGTTCAAGGCCCGGCATGCCCCGGTTGTGTCCCGCCGCCGTTCTTCAGCGGCTCCAGCGCCGCCTTCATCGAGGACTCGCTGTCCACCAGGAAATTGGCGGAGATGACCACGGGGTCGCCTTCATCCAGCCCGGCCAGCACTTCGTAGTAATCGCCGCTGCGCACGCCGAGCTTGAGTTCCACGGGAACGAGGCGTCCATCTCCCGCGTCACGAAAGGCCACGACGCGCGTGCCCGTGAAGATCACCGCCGCGGCAGGCACGGCGAGTTTCTCACCGAGCGCATATTGCAGGGTCGCGGTGGCGTACATCCCGGGTTTGAGTTGTAGATCGGGATTGGGGATTTCCAGGCGCGCGGCAAGGGTGCGGGTCACCGGGTCGAGCGTCGGGGCGATGAAACTGACCCGGCCCGTGAAGACCTGCCCGGGCCAGTACTGCAGGGCCACTTCGACCGGCATGCCGACCTTGATGTAGGGCAGATCGGATGGGTAGATATCGGCATCGGCCCAAATCACCGTCAGGTCGGAAACGACCATCAGCGCCTCACCGGGCATGATCTTCTGGCCGGCCGATATCCTGCGCTCCGTCACCCAGCCGCTGGCCTGGGCGTAAAGCGTAAGAGTCTTCTCAGCCTTGCCGGTCTTCTCCAGGCGCACGATCTGCTCGTCGCTGATGTCCCAATATTCCAGGCGCCGCCGCGCCGCCGCCAGCAGGCTGTCGCCGTCGCCTTGCCCGCCGGCCGGCGTCCGGCGCGTGGCCAGGACCGCCAGGTATTCGGCCTGTGCCGAAACCAGCTCGGGGCTGTACACGGTCAGCAACGGGTCGCCCTGGGTGACCGCCTGCCCGGTGGTGGCCACGAACAGTTTGTCCACCCAGCCCTCGATCTTGGCCGTTACCGTGAACAGTCGGGTTTCGTCGGCCTCGATCCTGGCCGACGTGCGCACCGCGCCGGTCAACAACCGCTTCTCAACGACGCCGAGTCTGAGTCCCATCCGCTGCCTCGCCTCGTCCGGGATCTCCACCGTGGCCAGCCCCGGGACAGAGGAGGGCGACTCCCCCGCCACGTCGCCTTCCTTTTCCACCGGCACCAGGTCCATGCCGCAGATCGGGCAGGACCCTTTTTGATCCCGAACCACCGTCGGATGCATGGGGCAATGGTACTTGATGCTTTGGCCTGCCGCGTGTCCGGAACCGGCTCGGGAGCACCCCGCGGGCAGGAGCATGGCACCGGCCCCGGCGATCATCACGACGGCCAGTATGACCACGGTTGTCTTCATTTTCCCTCTCCTTCCGCGGCGCTGTTCGCGAACAGCGGGGCGCCTACGGCTCGTTCCAACCGGGCAGCCTGCATGCCCACTGCGCCTTCCGCCATGACGGTCATCCTTCTGGCGTCGAGCAGGAATCGTTCGCTTTCGAGCAGATCCATGAAATCCACTTTTCCCGTCCCGTAGCCCGCTTTGCTGGCGGTGAAACGGGCCTCCGCCTGGGGGATGAGTTCGGCGCGGTACAACTCCAGTGTGCGCCGGGCGGTCTGCAGTTTGAAGGAGGCCTCCTGCACCTCGAAAGCCGCCTGGCGTTGGGCGGCGTCGCGCGCGGCTTCGCTGGAGGCCCGCCGCTTTACCGCCTCGCGGACGCCGGCCCGGTTCTTCGTTCGCCACAGGGGCCAGTCCACGCCGACCGTAACCATAACCATATCGTCGCCCGCGCCAACGTCGCGGTATTCCAGGCCGAGTTTGTAGTCCGGCACGGATTCCTTAGCCATCAGTTTCCGCTCCAGCTCAACCCGTTCGACCTGCGCCCGGGCTCCCTGGATCTCCGGACGGTTCGTGGCCGATAGCGCCAAAAGGGCCTCCAACCCGCCGTTGAATCCGGCCTCGGGCGGGGTCACCGCCGGGCCCAACGGCTCGTCCGCCCGGCGATTGAGAAGCAGGTTCAGTCCGGCCTTGAGCGTGGACTCCCGCGTCTGGGCCTCCCAAAGCTTCTGTTTCAGCAACGTGATCTCTGTCCGGGCCTTGATCACGTCGACCTGCGCACGCTCACCCGTGGCGTAAAGCGTCCCGGCGATTTTTTCGACGCGCCGGACGACCTCCTCCTCTTCCCGCGTGATCGTGATGACCCGTTGAACGGCATACAGGTCGTAATAACTCTCCTTGACCCTCATCACGACGTCCCGGGTCATGGCTTCAAGTTCGTAACGCGTGACCTCGGCCTCTTTGGCGGCCATGCCTTCACGGAGCCCGCGCTTGCCCGCCCAGGGGAACTCCTGCTGAACCATGACCCGTTTTTCGCCCGTGTCCGGCCAGGAGCCTCCGCCGGCCGTATCCATGCCGCTATAGGTGAACATCGGGTTGGGCAAGGCCCCGACCTGGGCGGGCCGTTCCCGCATCGCCTCCCACCCGGCGCGCAGACTCGTCAATTGCGCGTTGTCCCGGACGGCCAGGGCCACGGCGGCATCCATCGTCAGATTCGTGACGACCCGCTGATCGGCGGCGGCGGTTACCGACACACAGGCCAGCAACCCGGCAACCCATGGACTTCGCATGGTCATTTCATCCTTCCGGCACAAGACCACCTGCGCGCGATGAGGCGCGCAGGTGGCAACCCTTTACTTGCAGCATTTGCCGGCACCGTCAGCCTTTTGGCAACAGGCATTGGTGCCAGCGGCCGATTTCTCGGTCGCCGCAACCGGCGTCTTATCCAGGGTAATCCCTTCCTTCTCCAACTTGGCGATGTACTTCGCCGGATCCTTCTTGAATTCGGCAGGGCACCCGTTGCAGCAGAAGTAGATACGCTTGCCTTCATAATCCACGAAGACTTTCGCGTTCACCTGGCCACCCATGATCGGGCAGGCCGTCTGCTTCTTGACGACCGCCGTGGCGGCGGCCTTGCCCGCCGGTTGAGCCTCCTCCGCCAAGGCGATTCCGATTCCCATCAACATCACCGCTCCCGCCATCATCGCGATTCTCTTCATACTGCTTCCTTTCTTTCCTATTCTTTCGTTTTGTCCATCAAACACTCAACGCCCAGCGCCCGAGTGAAAACATCCCGAGGCGCCATG